>QXXE01000194.1 GCA_009911355.1 Clostridiaceae bacterium
ACGGGATACAGTTACACCAACGCCGCATTCTCCACTCTGGGTGATCAGGTAGTTAATCTGGACTACACCTATGAGGGCGTGACTAAGAGTACACACATTTCGGTGGTGGTTAATGCTATCGAGATGGCAATCCCCGTGCAGAAAGACATTCTCACTTATGACGGTATCAGTAAGTCCCCCGCCTGGGATGGTTACGATTCCATCAAAATGGCACTGACCGGAGATATCAATGGCGTAAATGCCGGAACATACACCGTCAAATTTACGCTGCCATACGGATATTTGTTCTCCAATGGGGACAGCGAGGTTACAGTGGACTGGGTCATCAACAGAGCGGTCATTGCGTCGCTGCCTGTTCAGAGCAACAATCTGGTCGCCGACGGCACATCCAAGTCCCCCATTTGGGAAGGCTATGAGGCAGGGCAGCTTACCATCGGTGGGGACACGTCGGCAACAGAGCCGGGGAACCACACCGCGACATTTACGCCGACGGCAAATTATCAGTGGTGGGATGGCACGACTGAGACCAAGAGCGTTACTTGGACTATTATCAGTATTATCGTCCCTATCCCGACGCAGAAGGACTCCCTTACTTATAACGGGGCTGTTCAGACGCCTCAGTGGGACAACTTTGACACGGAGAACTGCTCGGTGCAGGTCACGCCTGCTACGGATGCCGGGGAGCACTCCGCCGTGTTTACCCTGCTGCAAGGTATGTGGTCAGACAGTACCACGGCCGACAAGACAGTCAAGTGGATTATCGGGCGGGCTACCATAGCCAAGGTTCCCGCTCAGATTAACACACCCAAGTATGATGGTAATCCCAAGACCCCGACCTGGGACTCCAACTACGATCCCACCAAAATGACATTGAGCGTGGAAGCTAAGATTAACGCGGGGACAAATTATACCGCGGCCTTTGTTCCAACGGCTAATTACAAGTGGTCGGATGGGAGTATTGACGCTAAAGTCGTTTCATGGATCATTGAAAAAGGTGACAATGACATTACGGTGAGCCCTGCTTCGTTGACACTGAACGCAAGTACGAAAAGCACTAAGTTCACCGTGACCCGCAAGGGCAGCGGTACTATCTCCGCTACTTCCAGCGACACCAAGGTCGTTACTATTGGGAGTATCAATCAGATAACCGGCGAGGTGGTGGTCAACAGCGTGAAAGATACTACCGGCAGCTCCGTTGTTACGGTTAAAGTGGCCGAGGACGGCAACTATTTGACTCCTGCTAATAAGACGATTAGTGTGACAGCTCAGTTCACTAACATCTATGGTGTAGAGTGGGACTGGACCAACGGAAAGTTTAGTAAGGGGATTCGCACCGATGACGCCGCAGGGTTTGAAGATCCGTCACCTGCCGTGAATAACGGTTCCGGTTCCTCACCTTTTGACAACCTGATGCCTTGGGCGGGGATGGTCAAGGAGACACGCGCCGGCGGCGTCGAGGTCAAGGAGCCTAAGTATTGGTTCAAGTGGACTAAGACGGGGAAGAAACTGAAACTGCAAATCGCCAACGGGCCTGTGGATGGGTTTCACGTTGATCCCGTGAACATGGATCGGGGCGACGGTTTGGGCGAGCTGGATTTCTCTTATATCGGGCGGTATCATTGTGTTGAGGGCTGGAGATCTGAGACTAATAAGGCGCAAAAAGTGAATATTACCAGAAGTGAAGCTAGGTCGGGCATTCATAGCTTAGGCGCAAATTTCTGGCAAATCGACTTCGCGCAATTCTGGTATGTTGGGATGTTGTACTTGGTGGAATTCGCCGATTGGAACGGAAACTGTATCGGCCGCGGTTGTTCTCCTGGACAAAACGCATTAAACAACGGCAGGACGGATGCCATGCAGTACCACACGGGTACCTCAGCAGTTAAACATGATGCGGAAGGGTGCGTCCAATATCGTAACATTGCGGGCTGGTGGGATAGCGTGTATGACTGGATGGACGGCTGCTACTACAATGGCGATGGTCTAAACATTATCAAGAATCCGGAACAGTTCAGCGATGACTCCAATGGGGTTCTGGTTGGAAAACCAGTCGAGGGGTGTCCGGTCGTTTTTGCTATCTCAACTCAGGTAGGTTTGGAATGGGTGCTGTATCCCGTTGAGGTAGATGAGTACCCTGGCGCGGGGAATGTTCACGATATGTGGTATTTCGATGGCGACTGCCCATGTCTATGCCATGGCGGTAGCTATTACTGGAACTGGCCGGATGGTCCGTTCTATGTCAAATGCTACGAAGAGTGGAAAAATATACATTACATTGGCTGCCGTCTCCAGGAACGCCCGCCGAAAACTGCGTAACTATTTTGCCGCAGTCCCATATCGTTGACACATAGTTTTCGCTTGTGCTATAATGACCTTACCCACATTCAAGGAGACGCTTAAAGCCATGACCGAGGCGAATGCCATGACCGAATCGAAACAGCTCGACTCGCTGATCGACACATTTGCTAATTTACAGCGGATTAGAACGGCAGACGATTGGAAAAAGGAAATCGACTATCAGATCACGCTTGTAAAGGCGAAGTTGGAAGCGAAAGGCATTGTGACCGAAAATCTGGAGATTCGCTGATCCCCAAAGGGAGGGTTCGTGGAAACACGGGCTCTTCTCTTTTTGCGCAAAATCAAAATGGAGCCGCTGAGAACGGCAGTATTAGCGATCCATTGTTCGTTGTTTCCCTGCCGTTGACACGACCGCTTTCTATATGGTATGATGAACTAAAGCAAGTGGTAACCATCGACCATGCGCTAAAAACGCAGGGGCTATTATGGAAGGAGGTTGACAAGGCTATGGCTGAACGCGACAATTCACGCCTTCTGAACGGAGGTGAAGAAATGGGTATGACGAATGAACAGTATAAGGGTATCCTGCTGGACCAAATGGACGTTTGGGAGGAACTTCTTGAACTGGCAATCGCGGCCGGGAACACTGAGATTCAGAAAAAGGTGGAGAAACAAATTGTGAAAATCCGTAAGAAGCTGGAATTCTAATCTCAATCCAAAGGGAAGGACTCGTGGAAACACGGGCTCTTCTCTTTTTTGCAAAGAGCAATCCGCAGGCCGGGAGAAAGACCTGCGGAAATTTTTATGATTATTTGAAAGGATGATTATCTTATGAACCCTGTCAACATCACGGTTTTAGGAGCAGACAAACTCGCAGACCAGATTGACGAAATTGAGAGCCTGATTCATAAGCTGCGTCTCAAACTCGGGGATTTGAATGA
>QXXE01000195.1 GCA_009911355.1 Clostridiaceae bacterium
CGGGAAAGCCCGAAAATACGGGCTATACCGACATATAAGAACTTCTAAAGAGATAATCTAAATTCACCATAAATTTTCTTGGCACAAATTTGATATTCTACAAATGATGATAAGTTTTTTTGCCAATATAGCCTATGACCAATATTGCGATTGAGGTTAAAAACATTATAACGGGAAGATGATTTATAAACTTTTCATATAGATAGCCATAGAGCAAAATACCTATGGGTAGGGCAATGCTTACTATTGCAGAATAAAAAGACATGATACGTCCTAACATATTATCGGGTACATTTTGCTGAATGGCTGACATAATATAAACCCCTGCTATACTTGCACTTATAAAAATAATAATGCTAATAATTACAAATATGATATAGGTCAAGTTTGCAGAAAGATTGAACAATAGGCTACTGCCAAAAGCTGCTATTGATATTCCCATAATCCAAAACAGACGATAAATTTTTTCTGTTTTGAATTTATTAGCAACCATTCCGGCAACTATCCCGCCTACAAGTCCGGCAGCTCCCATAAAAGCCTGTGACAGACCATTTAATACAGAACTTAAATCAAGTACAACTCGAATTATGAATGGTGCGCCTGTTGCAATCAACGGCTGTATCAATAAAACAAAAGCAGCATTTAGGAGAATTGCTTTGAATACATATACTTGTTTTGATGTTAGGAAATGAAAACTTTCGCTCAAGTCATTTTTTATTGCGTGTAATGGTTTGCTGATTGGGGATAATGTAATCTGTGGTATTTTTATAAACGCTTCAAGGATAGCGGCAGAGAAAAAACAAATGGCACATCCCCAAAAAACAATTCGTACATCCTGTAAATATGCTTTTCCGATTGCACTATAAAGCAGTCCTGCCAATAATGGCCCAATTAGATTAGCGAGCATATTTATCTGGCTGACAATGGCATTGGACTGAATAAGGCTTTCTTTTTTTTGAATGAGTGGTATGCTGGATTGCACGACAGGAGTTTCAAAAGAAGATACAATCGACAATCCTACCATGATAACAGTGATTAAAACAAGCACATTAGAAAACGATAATGAAAGCACTAATAGAATAGCCATAATACCATACAGGCTATCTAAGGCAATCATAAGATTTCTTTTATCATTTCGGTCAGCCATAATACCGCCGATAGGAGATAGAAAAATAGGTGGTAGATAGCTTATCGCTGTAATCGTTCCAAACAAAGCAGCAGAACGGGTCAAATCAAGTATCAATAAAGATACAGTAAATTTGAGTAAGACGGTTCCAAACATAGATGAAGCCTGTCCTATTATCAAAAGTATAAAATTTCGGTTCAATGTTTTTGTTTTCATATCCTACCTCTTAAAGTTTTTTCTTTAATTATAAAAATGAAAGCCTGACAGTGGTTGTCAGGCTTTCAAAATCTTTATAGGGGTTTTACTTGATTATTTCTAACATAGTAGCAATATCCTCGGTTGCCATTGCTACTTTTGACTTTTCGATTAAGATATTCCCTCCTGTCATTATGTATGACGGCATTATCCGAATACCCTTATAATAAATTTCGCTATTCCGCAATTTATAGGTGGAAACGGCGGGAACAGCGTTTTTCTTTGTTGACTTTTTCGTAATCATGTTAAAGGCTTTCTTTGCAACATCTCCCATAAGCATAATAACCTTTGTGTTGGGGAATAAAGAAAGCTCTGCTTCTAAATATGGCAAGCTACTTTCAATACTGCTTTTGTCAATGGCATATTCTGTCTTTGGGGTTTTTACTGCATTTGTGATATAAATACCCATTTGTAATATGTCTTGTATAGAAGTAACTGCCGTTCCCGCTCCTTGCAAAAGGGGGATAGTTGTTTTCAGATAATCAGCGTCGGGCAGCCCATAAAAATCCTGTAAAGGGTCAGAGGGAACAACTTCATTTATCATAATTGCTTTAATCGTAAGAGGGGGAATATCAATATTGTTTAGATAAATACTGTTTGCTATACCTACTTTTGTTTCAAGTTCTCTTTTAATGTTCATATCTTTATTCTCCTTTATGATGTTCTCTTGCAGCCTCATGTTTTGCTTTCAATGTTTGACGAATAGATTTAGGCTGAATTATTGTTACTTTGTTTCCAAATGACATAAGGAAATCATAAAGCCAATCATTTTCTGGCAGAGTGAGCTTAACAGTATATCCGTTTTCATGCTGTGTAATAGCTGTATCGTCCAACGTATCAAATAACCTGTACCCAACATCTAAAGCAAATTCTAATTCTAAGTCTATTAAATTCCCGATTTCTTCTGGCTTTGGAAAAAGAGAATGATATTGGTATGTTTCTGTCTTGCGTTCAAAATGTACTTCGGTTAAAATAAGGTTTTTTATTCTTGAAAGACGAAACAATCTGTTTTCGCTTCGTGATAGACAAAAAGCGTACAAATACCATGCCCTGTCTTTATAAACTAATTTATATGGATATACATTTCGCCTGTTGTTATTCCCAGTAGAATTATGATAATCAAAAGTGATTTCGCGGTTTTCTAATATAGCTTGTTTTAATTGTCTAAACAATCTATTTTCGTTTTCCGCAACACTACCCCAACGTGAAAAATCCACATCAATCCAGTCCGTTAAACCGATTTGAAAAATCGCACCGAGTTTGTTCAAAACAGTGTCTACTTCTGGATATTGAACGGCTGATAAACTTTGCAAACTGGATAATATTTCTAATTTCTCACTATCTGAAAAAAAAGATTTATTGAGGACGTAATCATCAAGAAACTGTATGCCGCCGTTTCTTCCAGTCGTAACATAGATAGGAATACCTGCACTACTTATAGCGTCTACATCACGATAAATTGTGCGGACGGACACTTCAAATTTTTCTGCTAATTCGGGAGCCGTAGCACGTCCCTTATCCAATAGATAATACAAAATTCTGAACAGTCTGCTTTCTTGCAACTCATCACCTCCATAGCTTGATTATATTATAATAACCTTGACAACACTATGTCAAGGTTATTATATGTTTTATTTTGGCTAATTGATAGAACTGTGTAGACATATCCAAGAAGAAAGGTGAACAGTAAAATGTAACAGGGTGAATAACTATGGCAAAAAGACCAGTACCGAAATACGACTTCAAGGCTTTTGGGGCAGCGATAAAGGCGGCGCGGTGATATTGTCAATATTGGTTGACACTTTTTTTACAAGGATATCAATGCCTAAGCAGCATCCAGAGATTCATAGTA
>QXXE01000196.1 GCA_009911355.1 Clostridiaceae bacterium
CATTATGTTCCGGATCTGCATCGCAGGATGCTGCTGGCTACCCTGTGGAACACCTACATCTGTATTAACGAAGCGCTGGCATTGACCCTGAGTGATTTTTCTCTGGTCCCGCCGCATCCATACCGCCAGTTGTTTACCCTCACAACGTTCCAGTAACCGGGCATGTTCATCATCAGTAACCCGTATCGTGAGCATCCTCTCTCGTTTCATCGGTATCATTACCCCCATGAACAGAAATCCCCCTTACACGGAGGCATCAGTGACCAAACAGGAAAAAACCGCCCTTAACATGGCCCGCTTTATCAGAAGCCAGACATTAACGCTTCTGGAGAAACTCAACGAGCTGGACGCGGATGAACAGGCAGACATCTGTGAATCGCTTCACGACCACGCTGATGAGCTTTACCGCAGCTGCCTCGCGCGTTTCGGTGATGACGGTGAAAACCTCTGACACATGCAGCTCCCGGAGACGGTCACAGCTTGTCTGTAAGCGGATGCCGGGAGCAGACAAGCCCGTCAGGGCGCGTCAGCGGGTGTTGGCGGGTGTCGGGGCGCAGCCATGACCCAGTCACGTAGCGATAGCGGAGTGTATACTGGCTTAACTATGCGGCATCAGAGCAGATTGTACTGAGAGTGCACCATTGCGGTGTGAAATACCGCACAGATGCGTAAGGAGAAAATACCGCATCAGGCGCTCTTCCGCTTCCTCGCTCACTGACTCGCTGCGCTCGGTCGTTCGGCTGCGGCGAGCGGTATCAGCTCACTCAAAGGCGGTAATACGGTTATCCACAGAATCAGGGGATAACGCAGGAAAGAACATGTGAGCAAAAGGCCAGCAAAAGGCCAGGAACCGTAAAAAGGCCGCGTTGCTGGCGTTTTTCCATAGGCTCCGCCCCCCTGACGAGCATCACAAAAATCGACGCTCAAGTCAGAGGTGGCGAAACCCGACAGGACTATAAAGATACCAGGCGTTTCCCCCTGGAAGCTCCCTCGTGCGCTCTCCTGTTCCGACCCTGCCGCTTACCGGATACCTGTCCGCCTTTCTCCCTTCGGGAAGCGTGGCGCTTTCTCATAGCTCACGCTGTAGGTATCTCAGTTCGGTGTAGGTCGTTCGCTCCAAGCTGGGCTGTGTGCACGAACCCCCCGTTCAGCCCGACCGCTGCGCCTTATCCGGTAACTATCGTCTTGAGTCCAACCCGGTAAGACACGACTTATCGCCACTGGCAGCAGCCACTGGTAACAGGATTAGCAGAGCGAGGTATGTAGGCGGTGCTACAGAGTTCTTGAAGTGGTGGCCTAACTACGGCTACACTAGAAGGACAGTATTTGGTATCTGCGCTCTGCTGAAGCCAGTTACCTTCGGAAAAAGAGTTGGTAGCTCTTGATCCGGCAAACAAACCACCGCTGGTAGCGGTGGTTTTTTTGTTTGCAAGCAGCAGATTACGCGCAGAAAAAAAAGATCTCAAGAAGATCCTTTGATCTTTTCTACGGGGTCTGACGCTCAGTGGAACGAAAACTCACGTTAAGGGATTTTGGTCATGAACAATAAAACTGTCTGCTTACATAAACAGTAATACAAGGGGTGTTATGAGCCATATTCAACGGGAAACGTCTTGCTCTAGGCCGCGATTAAATTCCAACATGGATGCTGATTTATATGGGTATAAATGGGCTCGCGATAATGTCGGGCAATCAGGTGCGACAATCTATCGATTGTATGGGAAGCCCGATGCGCCAGAGTTGTTTCTGAAACATGGCAAAGGTAGCGTTGCCAATGATGTTACAGATGAGATGGTCAGACTAAACTGGCTGACGGAATTTATGCCTCTTCCGACCATCAAGCATTTTATCCGTACTCCTGATGATGCATGGTTACTCACCACTGCGATCCCCGGGAAAACAGCATTCCAGGTATTAGAAGAATATCCTGATTCAGGTGAAAATATTGTTGATGCGCTGGCAGTGTTCCTGCGCCGGTTGCATTCGATTCCTGTTTGTAATTGTCCTTTTAACAGCGATCGCGTATTTCGTCTCGCTCAGGCGCAATCACGAATGAATAACGGTTTGGTTGATGCGAGTGATTTTGATGACGAGCGTAATGGCTGGCCTGTTGAACAAGTCTGGAAAGAAATGCATAAACTTTTGCCATTCTCACCGGATTCAGTCGTCACTCATGGTGATTTCTCACTTGATAACCTTATTTTTGACGAGGGGAAATTAATAGGTTGTATTGATGTTGGACGAGTCGGAATCGCAGACCGATACCAGGATCTTGCCATCCTATGGAACTGCCTCGGTGAGTTTTCTCCTTCATTACAGAAACGGCTTTTTCAAAAATATGGTATTGATAATCCTGATATGAATAAATTGCAGTTTCATTTGATGCTCGATGAGTTTTTCTAAGAATTAATTCATGAGCGGATACATATTTGAATGTATTTAGAAAAATAAACAAATAGGGGTTCCGCGCACATTTCCCCGAAAAGTGCCACCTAAATTGTAAGCGTTAATATTTTGTTAAAATTCGCGTTAAATTTTTGTTAAATCAGCTCATTTTTTAACCAATAGGCCGAAATCGGCAAAATCCCTTATAAATCAAAAGAATAGACCGAGATAGGGTTGAGTGTTGTTCCAGTTTGGAACAAGAGTCCACTATTAAAGAACGTGGACTCCAACGTCAAAGGGCGAAAAACCGTCTATCAGGGCGATGGCCCACTACGTGAACCATCACCCTAATCAAGTTTTTTGGGGTCGAGGTGCCGTAAAGCACTAAATCGGAACCCTAAAGGGAGCCCCCGATTTAGAGCTTGACGGGGAAAGCCGGCGAACGTGGCGAGAAAGGAAGGGAAGAAAGCGAAAGGAGCGGGCGCTAGGGCGCTGGCAAGTGTAGCGGTCACGCTGCGCGTAACCACCACACCCGCCGCGCTTAATGCGCCGCTACAGGGCGCGTCCCATTCGCCAATCCGGATATAGTTCCTCCTTTCAGCAAAAAACCCCTCAAGACCCGTTTAGAGGCCCCAAGGGGTTATGCTAGTTATTGCTCAGCGGTGGCAGCAGCCAACTCAGCTTCCTTTCGGGCTTTGTTAGCAGCCGGATCTCAGTGGTGGTGGTGGTGGTGCTCGAGCTATTA
>QXXE01000197.1 GCA_009911355.1 Clostridiaceae bacterium
CTATGAATCTCTGGATGCTGCTTAGGCATTGATATCCTTGTAAAAAAAGTGTCAACCAATATTGACAATATCACAATACCCTGCTTGTCCGTCGCTCGAAAAACCTTGATTTTCCAGTGTTTTCAAAAGTATCGTTATCTAACGTCAGCTTTTGAGAGACCGGGGTTTCAAAAGATGCTGGATGAAATTGAAGCTGGTCATGTCTCCACTGTGATTGTCAAAGACCTCTCCAGATTTGGCCGCAACTCCGCTTTAACCGGGATGTATACGAACATCACTTTTGCGAAATACGGCGTTCGATTCATTGCCATCAATGATAACTATGACACCATTGATCCGAACAGCATCGACAATGATTTTGCTGGAATAAAAAACTGGTTTAATGAGTTTTATGCTCGCGATACCAGCCGCAAAATCCGTGCTGTCAACAAGGCAAAGGGAGAGCGTGGGGAGCCGTTAGCGGTCAATCCTCCTTATGGCTACAAAAAGGACCCGGATAACCCGAGGACATGGATTGTAGACGAGGAGGCCGCTCAAGTAGTTAAACGGATTTTCACCCTTTGCATGGAGGGTTGCGGCCCGGTGCAAATTGCCAAAGCACTGGAAAATGACAAGGTTCTAAATCCAACTGCATATCACCAGCGTGAGGGCAGGAACACATCCCACCAGACCCCGGAAAAGCCGTATCGTTGGAATGTCAGAACCATAGCGGTCATGTTACAGCGCAAGGAATACATCGGATGTACCGTCAATTTCAAAACCTACACAAATTCCATTTGGGACAAGACGCAGAGACTCAATCCGGAAGAAAACCAACTTGTTTTCTACAATACGCATCCGGCGATTGTGTCTCAAGAAGTCTTTGATAAGGTGCAGGAGTTACGAGAGAAGCGGGTACGACGCACCCGGACAGGCAGGACGAGCCTGTTTTCTGGCATCCTATATTGTAACGAGTGCAAACAGCGAATGTACTTTTGCAGCAGCAATGTCCCCGAAAAGTACCCGGACTACTTTGTATGTTCTACGCATCGTAAAGATAGAGAAAAGTGCAATGGCTGTTATATCAAAACCGCTGTATTGGAACAACTGGTTTTGGAACATATCAGGCTGGTCCTACAGTATGTCGCATATCATGAGAACTACTTTCGGTCGGTAATGGAAGAAGAGCTAAAACTGGAGAGCGAAGGGACCATAAGAACAAGCCAGAAGCGTCTTTCAAAAGCGGAAAAAAGGTTAAGCGAACTGGATCGCCTGTTTATCCGAATTTATGAGGATAATGTATCTGGACGTATCTCGGATGAACGCTTTACTCTGATGAGCAAGACGTACGAGGATGAGCAGTCGGAGTTAAAGAAGCAGATTCAGTCTTTGAGGGTTGAGATTGACCAGCAGGGCCAACAGATGGATAATCTGGACCGGTTCATTCAGATGGCCAGCAAATATGTGGATTTGCAGCAGCTAACCCCATACGCCTTACGCGAGTTGGTGAAAGGCATCTATTTGGAAAAGATTGCAGACCAATCCGATAAGCGCAAAGTCAATATCAAAATCCACTACGATTTCGTAGGCTATATCCCGTTGGACAAGCTCATGGGCTCGGATTCCAAGTAACCCAAATGATGCTCATAGGCAAAAAGGCACTGTAAACTGTCTTACGGATACGGAGCTAGATCGCCGTACTTGCCATAGAATACATCCTGCTCCGGTTCTTCGTCAAGTATCAGATCGGGGATATAGTAGTCGCCTACTCTCGTATAAGTTAATTCTGCCATAATGAACCTCCTTGTGTTCAAGTCCCATTGTCCTATTCTTTCCACAAAAAGTCCAGTTGATCGTGTCCCTGTTCGTGAATTTTGTTGGGCAACTGAACTCGTCACAAGGTATTATGGCACATCTTTCCCCAATTTCTGATAGTTGAGAGAGTGGGAGGTTTCCCGCCCCCGGCTCTCCCCGGTGTTGTAAGTGTCAATGGTTTCTTTTCCCAGGGCGGCGGCTAACTCCTTTAAGGTGGTGGGTTCTTTGCCGCCCAGAAAGATGGAAGTGTCCATATTTCCGATGATGGTGTCGGCGTTGTCCTTGTAGATGGCCTTCAGCTGGGACTGCGCCTGCAATACCAGACAGGCGGAAATCTCCCGGCTTCGGATGGTGGCTACCAGCTTTTCCAGCTTTGGAATCTGCCCGATGTTGGCGCACTCGTCAATCAGGCAGCGCACATGGACCGGGAGCCTGCCGCCGTACACATCATCCGCTTTTTCACAGAGCAGATTAAACAGCTGGGTGTAGCACATGGAAATCAGGAAGTTAAAGCTGTCATCGGTATCGCTCATAATAAGGAACAGGGCGGTTTTTTTGTCCCCCAGGGTGTCCAGTTCCAGCTCATCGTAGGCTGTGACCTCCCGCAGTTCGGCAATATCGAATACCGCCAGCCGCGCACCGCAGGAAATCAGTATAGATTTTGCGGTTTTGCCCGCCGCCAGCTTATATTTTTTGTACTGCCGCACCGCGAAATGGTTGGGCTTCTCGGATTCCAGCGCGTCAAACATCAGGTCAACGGGGTTTTTGTATTCCTCATCGTCCTCCCGGACCTCCATCGCGTTAATAAACTCAATCAGGGTGGAGAAGTTCTGTTCTTCCACCGGGGCCTCGTAGTGGATATATCCAATCAGGGCGCAGTACAGCAGCGTTTCCGCTTTGACCCAGAAATCGTCACCGGCTTTCCCCTCGCCCTTGGTGTTGGCGATTAAGGTTGTCACCAGCTTCAAAATGTCCTTTTCGCTGTGGATATAGGCGAAAGGATTGTATTTCATGGATTTTTTGAAGTTGATGGTATTCAGCACCTTGATCCGGTACGGTTCATAGATAGTTTTGCCGTTCTTATCCTTCATGGGCTTTCCGTCCTTATCCAGCTTCGGCGCGCCCCGTTGGAGCAGCTTTCCACATTCGACCAGGATTGTGCCTTTCGGATCAGTAACCACATACGAGCTATGGAGCTGCATCAGGTTGGGCTTGAGCCAGAAGCGGGTCTTGCCGGAGCCGGAACCG
>QXXE01000198.1 GCA_009911355.1 Clostridiaceae bacterium
GGGTCTTTCCGTCCTGTCGCGGGTAACCTGCATCTTCACAGGTACTAAAATTTCACCGAGTCTCTCGTTGAGACAGTATCCAAATCATTACGCCTTTCGTGCGGGTCGGAACTTACCCGACAAGGAATTTCGCTACCTTAGGACCGTTATAGTTACGGCCGCCGTTTACTGGGGCTTCAATTCAGAGCTTCGACTAATGTCTAACCCCTCCTCTTAACCTTCCAGCACCGGGCAGGCGTCACCCCCTATACATCACCTTGCGGTTTAGCAGAGAGCTGTGTTTTTGATAAACAGTTGCTTGGATCTTTTCACTGCGGCTGTATTTCTACAGCACCCCTTCTCCCGAAGTTACGGGGTCATTTTGCCGAGTTCCTTAACGAGAGTTCTCTCGATCACCTGAGGCTACTCGCCTCGACTACCTGTGTCGGTTTGCGGTACGGGTAGTATTGAATTAAACGCTAGAAGATTTTCTTGGCAGTGTGACATCAAGGGCTTCGCAACCGTAGTTGCTTCCCCATCACAGCTCAATGTTAAAGGAAAATGCATTTGACACATTCCACACCTCACTGCTTAGACCAGAATCCATTAACTGGCTCCCTTTAGCCTACTGCGTCCCTCCATCACTAACAATACTAGTACAGGAATATCAACCTGTTGTCCATCGACTACGCCTTTCGGCCTCGCCTTAGGTCCCGACTAACCCAGGGCGGACGAGCCTTCCCCTGGAAACCTTAGTCTTACGGTGGATAAGATTCTCACTTATCTTGCGCTACTCATACCGGCATTCTCACTTGTAATCGCTCCAGCACCCCTCACGGTATACCTTCATCGCTGATTACAACGCTCTCCTACCATTTAATTAATATTAAATCCACAGCTTCGGTAATATGTTTAGCCCCGGTACATTTTCGGCGCAGGGTCACTCGACTAGTGAGCTATTACGCACTCTTTGAATGATAGCTGCTTCTGAGCTAACATCCTAGTTGTCTGTGCAACCCCACATCCTTTTCCACTTAACATATATTTTGGGACCTTAGCTGGTGGTCTGGGCTGTTTCCCTTTCGACTACGGATCTTAGCACTCGCAGTCTGACTGCCGCACATGTGTATTAGCATTCGGAGTTTATCTGAAATTGGTAACCCGAGATGGGCCCCTCATCCAAACAGTGCTCTACCTCCAATACACTTAAATTGCGACGCTAGCCCTAAAGCTATTTCGGAGAGAACCAGCTATCTCCCAGTTCGTTTGGAATTTCTCCGCTATCCACAAGTCATCCAAACACTTTTCAACGTGTCCTGGTTCGGTCCTCCAGTGCGTCTTACCGCACCTTCAACCTGCTCATGGATAGGTCACTAGGTTTCGGGTCTACATCATGATACTAAAGCGCCCTATTCAGACTCGCTTTCGCTACGGCTCCGCCTCTTCAGCTTAACCTCGCATCATAACGTAACTCGCCGGTTCATTCTACAAAAGGCACGCTCTCACCCATTGACGGGCTCGAACTTCTTGTAGGCACACGGTTTCAGGTGCTATTTCACTCCCCTCCCGGGGTTCTTTTCACCTTTCCCTCACGGTACTGGTTCACTATCGGTCATTAAGGAGTATTTAGGCTTGGGAGATGGTCCTCCCGGATTCAAACTGGATTTCGCGTGTCCAGCCCTACTCAGGATACTGCTAGGTATAAAGTCTATTTCAAATACGAGGCTATTACTCTCTTTGGCTTACCTTCCCAGGTAATTCTTCTATAGACTTTAAGTCCACGTTGCAGTCCTACAACCCCAAGAAGCAAGCTTCTTGGTTTGGCCTGTTTCCCGTTCGCTCGCCGCTACTTAGGAAATCGTTTTTACTTTCTCTTCCTGCAGGTACTTAGATGTTTCAGTTCTCTGCGTTACCTTCGCGTAAGCTATGTATTCACTTACGGATACTATGCATAACATAGTGGGTTTCCCCATTCGGAGACCTAGGGATCAATGCGTACTTACTGCTCCCCCTAGAATATCGTCGTTAGTCACGTCCTTCTTCGGCTCTTAATGCCAAGGCATCCACCGTGCGCCCTTATTAACTTTGCCATTAAAACAAGTATAAGTTTTTTCGAACTCTTTAAAAGAATTCGCAGCTTTACAGAAATGTTTAAAACATTTCTCGGTTTATTTATCGTTATAAGATATTGTTATTTAGTTTTCAATGATCAATTCCTATTTTAACGTCTTCGTTGACCAGATACTTCCGTATCTTATGGAGCCTAGCGGGATCGAACCGCTGACCTCCTGCGTGCAAAGCAGGCGCTCTCCCAGCTGAGCTAAGGCCCCTTCTCTCAACGCAATCTTCTCTATCTTGCATCAAAAGACTGCTTGTTGGTCTTTATAGACCCCTCAAAACTGAATAAAGTAGAACAACATCTTTTTTTATATTCCTTAGAAAGGAGGTGATCCAGCCGCACCTTCCGATACGGCTACCTTGTTACGACTTCACCCCAGTCATCGGTCTTACCTTAGGAAGCGCCCTCCTTGCGGTTAGGCAACCTACTTTGGGTACTCCCAACTTCCGTGGTGTGACGGGCGGTGTGTACAAGGCCCGGGAACGTATTCACCGCGGCGTGCTGATCCGCGATTACTAGCGATTCCGACTTCATGCAGGCGAGTTGCAGCCTGCAATCCGAACTGAGAATGGTTTTAAGAGATTAGCGCACCCTCGCGGGTTGGCGACTCGTTGTACCATCCATTGTAGCACGTGTGTAGCCCAGGTCATAAGGGGCATGATGATTTGACGTCATCCCCACCTTCCTCCGGTTTATCACCGGCAGTCTCACTAGAGTGCCCAACTTAATGATGGCAACTAGTAATAAGGGTTGCGCTCGTTGCGGGACTTAACCCAACATCTCACGACACGAGCTGACGACAACCATGCACCACCTGTATCCCGTGTCCCGAAGGAACTCCTTATCTCTAAGGATAGCACGAGTATGTCAAGACCTGGTAAGGTTCTTCGCGTTGCTTCGAATTAAACCACATGCTCCACCGCTTGTGCGGGCCCCCGTCA
>QXXE01000199.1 GCA_009911355.1 Clostridiaceae bacterium
CCCCCCCCGCAGATCCATTTTGAAATCTGCGGGGTATCTGTTTTATTACTGTTTGCCGGTCTTGCCGATGGCCTCCATAAGCTTGTCATAACCGAACATAGCTGCATACGAAACCATAAAGCCAAGTACGATTGCGGCGGCGACCATATACCACACCACCGCGATGGCCTTGATCTGGCAGTAGGCGAAGAATGCCATCAGTGTGAGTGCCATCGAGACGGCCACCGCCAGGATGTTCGTCGGCAGTTTCTCCCAGGTGACTTTCTTCAGCACCTGTACGATGATGTTGGTCAGAACCACCAGCACACCGATGATGCTGATGACCGTAGACCAGTTTAGAATACTTTCCATTTGAGATTCCTCCTTGATAGGTATTGCTTCCCGACGGTCCACGTGATAAAATACAGTCAAAGGGAAGCGATTGATATGGAATGGACAAAAATTGCGCGAGAAAAGGACGTACTGCTTGAGTTCTACCGCCGCATAAGCTAGCGAAAAATAAGCCGAAATAGAAAATGACTCTCCCTAATTCACCTACTGACCGAATAACAATTATTCCGCATAGGCTCGCGCAAGAAGGTATATGATTGCGTTTATATCCCACGCATCAATATGCGCGATCAAGCCGCCCTTATCGTCTATGCTGTCTCCTCCGTGTTTAACTGCTTTCCCCAATTTTATCATCAGCAGCATCGCGGTTTCTTCTTCACTCTTTCCAAAATACGGGCCGCGCGCACCGTTTTCCAGTTCTCCAAGTTTATTGAATTTCATAGTATCCCCATTTGGCTTTATTTCCCATTTTGATTCCTCCTGTTAATAGAGTCTTGCATCCCAACGACCATTATGGTAAAATGCAGTCGAAGGGAGGCGAAATACATGACTGAGATTCAGAAAATGGTATTTGAGGCAACGGCGAAGATTACAGCGGACACAATAGAA
Source organism: Clostridiaceae bacterium (assembly GCA_009911355.1). Taxonomy (GTDB): domain Bacteria; phylum Bacillota; class Clostridia; order Oscillospirales; family Butyricicoccaceae; genus QXXE01. The sequence continues at coordinate 940 of QXXE01000199.1, forward strand.
ACATCTCCTACAGCAGAATGTGCAGAAGATGTAGCGGCCTATTTTGAAACGCTTTATGATAAACTTCTTACCATTGCATCTTCTGAACGCTAAGCAATGCCTCAGTGACTGCCGCCAGTGCACTTGCATCAGCGGCGGTCATTTTATCTCTTGAAGCGAGAACTTGAATGGCATCGAACAACTTCTGTTCTACTGTCACACAATGCTCTCTATACAGAGAAAGGCGAGCTTTCCTTTCTTCTGTCATACGCGATTCCTCCTTGCGTTACCCAACCTCGTCTGGTGGGTCCGAGCTGTGTTTATCCGGCCATGAATTGTTTTTGCTGAGATTTTCGATAACAGACTTAATGGCATATACCAATACAACACCGATGATCTCGGTAAGCGCCACCTGAGACAGGCTCTCGGCGATCTGCTCCTTGCCCAGCCAGGCCAAGATGTAGCTGCACCACACCCAGGCAATGCCGTTAAGCAGGCAGACCCACACAATGATTTTCATGGTGGTCGCTTTAATCTTCAGCATGTACGTCCTCCTCAGCATCTCTGGCGCGGCTCTCCTGAAGAAAGTCCCGCTTTTTCAAGCGTTCCTTATAGACTTCCCGGATGTTTTCAATGGCGAGAACCGCCCGGTTATTGGGATAGTCAGGATGCTCCTCGCAGTACCGCTCATAGTCATCGATTTTAGCCAGCACCTCGACAAACTCCTCTTTGGTATGTTCGATGGGTCGGAGCAGCTCATTGTTGAAATGCAGAATTTGGGCTCGCCGGTTATCGGCTGTGCGGCGGTCATCCATAGTGATGTGACCGTCCAGCTTGGTTTCAATGCCATCGAGTCTGCTGGTTATATCTTCATTAACCGCTTTTCCGACGATTTTCGCCAGCGCTGACCAGGGATTGATCTTGACGGGGGCGATTTGCACCAGCGTTAAAAAGAGCAGAACCAGACCGCCCCCGCCAGCTAAAAGCTCTTGAATAGTCAAAATTCATTTCCTCCCGTTGGGTTATTTGTTCAGCATCCCGACCAGCTCGGAATACTCGGCCTCAGAAATCTTGCCGGCAGCGTAAAAAATATCCAGCTTGTTCTCAATGCCGTCGATCTGTCCGCGTTCGATCATACGCATCAACGTGCGATACAACATGGTCTACTCCTCCCTTCTCAAATGTCAGTTTCAGACAGTCCTAGTTCTAGCAGAGTCAGTCGGTACTCCTGATCTACGTTCATGGCGTCCATATCCTGAACAGCGGTGTTAGTAGCCGTCTGCGCCTTGAACAACGCTTCGTTGCTCCTGTCCACCTCGTTCTCCATGCCCTGCTTCAAGAATACCTCGTAGTTGTCCCGTACGTTCTGGATCACGCCATCCCAGGTCTCCACCTCAACGTGGTACTCGTCGTACTGGTACCCTTCGAAGTGGTACTCGTCGTACTGACCCCCATCGAAATGCGCTTCTTTGCAAAGCTCCACATTTTGAAATAAGCGAATCAGGCTGCGATTCGTTCCGGGGATCTTTTCCACCGCAAAACGTCCCGGATCGACCATCCCGTGTACTTTCATGTTATCACTCCTTTAAGCCGCCACATAAGGCGGATATGGTAGTTGAAATCTTTTCTCATCTAAAAAGAGAAGAGCTCGTGGAAACACGGGCTCTTCGCTGTTGTTCGAGAGATTAAAATTTCAGCATATTATGCATTGCAATTTCTCGACAGTTGTTGTAGAATATAGTCGAAAGGCGCGATGTAAATGTTTCTGGTAAAATGCGAATGCGGATGTTTCTACACACTTGATAAAGACAAATTACGCTATCCTCATACGCCAAAACCAAGAGAATGTCCAAATTGTGGAGCTAATCACGATCTTGATGATAATCCAACATTAGAGGCATTGTCCAAAACTGGTATGGCCGTAATACCCATTCCTGACGGAGTGCAAATTGAGGTCAAATTTACTCTGGAGTCTTTTCCGCTCCAGACACCTGATTAATCTGCATTTCAAGCCGCAGACCTCTTTCATTCAAATCCCCGAGTTTGAGACGCAGCTTATGAATCAGGCTCTCAATTTCGTCAATCTGGTCTGCGAGTTTGTC
>QXXE01000200.1 GCA_009911355.1 Clostridiaceae bacterium
TGATATATATCCGACCAAATCGGCGAGCATACCGAACAAAGCGGATTGTTTTGCGATTTTCAACCCTTGATTCGCATCACTATTAAACTGCTATATCAAATTTAACAACTTTTACAAGCCATCAATTTTTCATACTTTTTTATTTTGCCTTATAAGGGGGTTCACATCAGTCAAGGGGGTTCAAAGTTACATACTAGCGACTTACTGCTATTTGAGAGCATAAAAAAGAAGGCTTCTGGCAAATTATCAAATTTGCCGAAAGCCTACATTTCAAGCATTTTTCACATATTGGGGGAAATCGGATTGTATCAAAATGCGATTTTACATATCCTGGAAAATCCCTGCCACACGCCAGCCCTGTTCCTCACAGTAGCGGCACAACAATTCCCGCTGGTTCTGGATGCTTGCGCTGGGGCCGCTCAAATCGTCGTCCTTGGACAAGCGGCAATAGATAGCTGCTCTCACCTCCTGGGGATAGGGTTCAGCATACACAGTGTCAGTCCTCATTTTTGACCTCCATCCCGCTGTGTATGCCGCGTTTTGGAGTAATTTCATTATACCCTGCCGCACGTCCGGCGTCAAGGGAAAGTTGTGATTTCGCAATCTCTTTTTTCTGTATAATCAAATCAATAAAGGCTTGCCTGTCGGTCTGCCTCCCGGCAAATACGGTGCTGACGGTGATAACAGGCTCCTTTGCTTTTGCCATAGGCGGCTCCTTTCAGTCCATCAGATTTTTCAGACGTGCCAGCTTGTCCTGTGCCGTTGCCTTGCGGAAGTTCTCGCCGGAAAAACGGATAGGGGCGCACATCTCCAACAGCCGGTCATAGATGCGGGCGTGGGCGGTGTCCTGGGGGTGCTGCAAATCCTGAAGGGACAAGTTCGTGGTGACGATCAGCGGCCTGCGGCTGCGGTAACGGCTGTCAACCACGTTGTAGACCTGTTCCAAACCGTACTCCGTCCCACGTTCCATTCCAAAATCGTCCAATATCAGCAGCGGGGCGCGGCACAGTCTGGCTATGTACTCGTTCCGGCCCTCAAAGCTGGCGGTCAGGTCATTCAAAATTAGGGCAAAGTTCGTCATGCGGACGGCCACTTCCTGCTCCATCAGGGCGTTGGCGATACAACCGGCGAAATAGCTTTTGCCGGTTCCCACGCTGCCCCACAGCAGATAGCCGATGTTCTCCGTCTGCATGGTCGGCCAGTTCTCGACATAGAACCGGGCGTGTTTCATCTGCTGGCATTTACCGTTGTCGTTGGCAAACGTCCATGTCCGCATAGCCGGGTCGGTGAAGCCCTTGCTTTTCAAGTCGGCCACGGCCTGACGGTGACGGCGGGCCTCCTGCTCCGCTGCCTCCCGGTCGATGCGCTCTTGCTCACAACGGCAGGGGTGGGGGAGCAAGCGACCCTTCATCGGCGGGGCCTCCATGCGAAACTGTTTCGGGGTGCGGCACTTCCCACAGTACAAAAGGCCGTCCTTGCCGGTGTAGTCCCCTGGTTCCAGCCGGGTCACGGTCATGCGCTTGATGATGCTGTCAAAATCATTCATAGGCTCTCGCCCTCCTTGCACGAATAGTCGGATATGCCGCCCTTACCCTTTCGCCTGTCCTCCTTGGCCCAGCGGCGAATGGTGGCGGCATGGCTCTTGTAGGTCTTGCCGGTGGAGGCCATGTACTCGGATAATCTCTCGATGTACTCCTGCCAGACAGAGGGGAAGTCGGCTTGCAGTTCGGCAACCTCGGCCTCGGTCAGAAAGACGTTCCCATAGCGGCCCAAAATGTGGGCGCTCTCACTCACTCCACTCAAGTTATTCCTCAAGTTACTATTACTTATTTTATTAGGGGCTACTTATTTTATTAGGGGCCAATTTTCTGGCTATCTGACAGCCAGTTTTTTGGCTATCAGAGGGCCAACTTTCTGGCTGTCTGGTAGCCAGTTTTCTGTCCATCAGACGGTCAATTTCCTGGCCGTCTGGCTGTTTCACATAGATGCGATTGGGCATCCCGTTTCCACAGCGCTGCCGCTCTATCAGCCCCGCCGCCTCCAACTCATTCAAAGCGTTCTTGACGGTTGAGGGGCCTTTGTCCACCATGTCAGCCAGCTTATTGAGCGGAAAAACTACGAAGATATTCCCATCCTCGTCCGTCCAGCCGTTGGCGCGGGAGAGGTTTGACCTGTCCAGCAGGACGGCGTACAGCACCTTGGCAGTCTGCGTCAGGTCGGCCCCCAGCAGGAAACGGGGGAAGGGTAGATATGGCAGCAGTTTTGTGTCGGTTTTCATGTAGTCGGACATAGGGGGACACTCCTTTGTGTCTGGCGGTGATTGTAACGCCTTTAGAGGGCTGTTTTAGGGGTTGGGAATGAAAAGTATCAGGCCCCCTATTGACCACGCCCGGAATGCCTTGAAAAATCAGGGGCGTTTGGGGCCTAAAGCGTTACATACCAGCCCTATGTCGGCGCACCCGGTCACGGGTCTTTCGCCGCCGCTCCTGCTCGGCGCAATCAGGGCAGTATTTGGCCCGGTTGGATTTGGGGATGTACCAGCCGCCACATAGGACGCATTTCTTCATGTTCTCCCGATAGAGCAGGGCGGCGCACAGACTTTCATCCAACGGCAGCACAGCGGCCCGGAACCAGCGGCAGATCAGTGAATAGGAAATAGCCTGCGGGCAGACACATTCCTCCCCATCGTCCAGCAGGAGGCAGTTGCCGTCCTGGTAGTTGCAGCACTCATGCACCAGCCGCCGGACAGCCCGATATTGCTGATAGGTCATCGCTCCTGTTCCTCCCTGCGCTGGGGCTGGCCCTCTCTGGCAAGGCGCTCTGATATTGTCAATATTGGTTGACACTTTTTTTACAAGGATATCAATGCCTAAGCAGCATCCAGAGATTCATAGT
>QXXE01000201.1 GCA_009911355.1 Clostridiaceae bacterium
ACTTTCCTCAAGTCTATATATTCCATACAACCTATTATACCATAGTTGCTCCGCTTTTCCTAGTTTTTTTCTCGAAAATAATAGCAGGAACCGACAATGGTGATTGCGATGCAGAGGATCACAATCGGCTGGAGCTTACTGCATCCCAGGATGCCGGAAAGGCCGAAAATATTCTCAAACACCAGGGAGCCTGAATACAGGATGACCGGGATCTGCACAAAAAGGAACATGAAAATATAGGCGATGCTGAACCAGAGCTTGGTCATGCGGTCATAGCGGATGCCAAGCATTTCCGGAATTGTCGAGATACCGCTTTTCAAATATCTTGGAGCGGCAAAAAGAGCCAGAATCAGGCAGGAAACTGCTGCGACGACTTCAAATGCCATCGCGCTCATATTGGAAGCCCAGGTCTGCCCGTTCGTTCCGACAAGCTGCTCGGCCGAGATGTTTGTCAACAAAAGGGAACCGGCAATTACGATACCCGGCAGGCCGCGCCCCGCGAGGAAATAGCCTTCCGCTGTCGTCTGGTCATCATCCTTCGTCTTGAAGTAGGCGATCACCGCAACAGCTATCGTAAAACCGATAAATGAAATGATAGTCCAAAGCATGTAAATGCCCCCCTTACCTCACTTATCTATTACGTTCTTCAATTTTTATGCACCCCGCCGTCCACATGGAGCGGCGGGGATTTGGAGTTCTGTTTTGCGCTTTGGGGCAGAGAGATTACTCTACTTCGGAAATCTTGACCGGACGTCCTTCTTTAAGGGATTTGTTTGCCGCGGCTGCCATCAGGACAGGATACAGCCCGTCCAGGCCGGTTACCGGCGGCACTTTATCGTGAATCACAGCATCCGCAAAAGCCTTCATTTCATCGATAAACGCCTGCGTATAACGATCCCACATCACCTGATAAGCGGTGCCGTAGGTGGTGCCGTCTGCACGGGAAATATGTACCGTGTTCGGGATATCATTCTCATCCTGCACAGCGCCTTCGGAACCGAACACCTCAAGACGCTGGTCATAGCCATAAACGGCTTGACGGCTGTTGTCAATGATGCCAATCGCACCGTTTTCAAAGGTCAGCGTAACCAGGGCCGTATCAACATCGCCCTCCGCGCCAATGGCGGGGTCAACCAGTACAGCGCCCTTTGCGTAAACCTCAGTTACCTCACAGCCAGCCAGGAAACGGATCATATCAAAATCATGGATCATCATATCGTAGAAGATACCGCCGGAACGGCGGACATATTCAATCGTGGGGGGCTGCGGGTCGCGGGAGCTGATTTTCAGGATATGCGGGACGCCAATCTTTCCGGCGCGTACCGCGTCATAAACGCCGCGATGATTGTGATCAAAACGGCGGACGAAACCGATCTGCATCTTGACACCGGCTTTCTTAACGGCATCCAGCGCCATGCGGATGCGTGCGACATCGTGGTCAACCGGCTTCTCGCAGAAAATGTGCTTCCCGGCAGCGGCGGCCTTGCAGATGAGGTCGGCGTGGGTGTCGATAGAAGAACAGATGAGGACGGCCTCGATCTCCGGGTCAGCAAAGATGGAATCAACGTCCTTGGTAACGTTCGGGACGCCGAAGCCCTTGACGAAGGCCTCTCCCTCCTCGTTGAAATACGGGTCGGCGACCGTTTTGATCTCCATCTCACGGACTGCCATGCTGATGTTTTCGATGTGCACGCGGCCGATACGCCCAGCGCCTATGACTGCTACTTTCATGATTGTTCTCCTTTCAAATACTGGTGATGATTTTATTGAAGTGCCTGCCGGAGAATACGGATATCCTCACGAAGCAAATCATACGGGTTTTCTGCCTGCAAACGCAGGGGAAGCTGGTCATAATAGTTTTCCAGCAGGATATAGCCGGTATAGCCGTGCGCCTTCAGCCAGTCAATGGTTTCATGGAAACCGGAAGGGCCGCTCCCCAACAGGCCGCCGCTCATTTCAGTACCATCCTTTACATGCAGCTGGTTGCACATTTTCGGGTACAGCCCCTGCAGGATTTTCCGCTCGTCATAGCCGCGGAATACATTGTAGTTCTGGCTGTCAAAATAGAGGTAAAAGTTTTTCCGGCCAACCATTTCATGCATCTTTGTAAATTCGGAGACGGTCATCAGGTTTTCCCCGGCAACCGAAATGCCATATTCGCCCGCCGTATCGCACAGCCAGCGGAATGCTTTGGCGCTGTGTTCCATATCCTCCTCCGTTTTGACCTCGCTTGCCGCGAAGCCCGGCACTTGGATCATCGGGACATGCAGCGCATGTGCTGTCTCAACCGCGCGTTCGAGCAGGTCCCACACGATATCATGTTCCTTCGTCCCTTCGCGGGCGTGCATGGGAATATTATCGAAGTCATTAAGCGCGATGGCGCAGTATTCGATCCCATATTTCTGCTGCTCACCCAGGTAAATCTGCTGCATCTCCGGATGCGTGATGGGATAATCGTTCTCATACAGCCCGATTTTCAGCGAGAGCGCTTCTAACCCGACGGAAGCCGCGATCTGGGTTGCATATAATCCGGATCCGGGCAGCGCCCAGTCACAAGCGCCGATTTTAATATTACTTTCGAGAAAAAAACTAGGAAAAGCGGAGCAACTATGGTATAATAGGTTGTATGGAATATATAGGCTTGAGGAAAGTAGGGAGAGAGGGACTCAAGGAGATACGCAGGCAGGTCGTACGGCTCAAGAAATTGGGAAAAACGG
>QXXE01000202.1 GCA_009911355.1 Clostridiaceae bacterium
TGTGTACCTCTTCTCTTGTGATTTTGATTATATCTCATTTGCCACTCCCGTTACAACTTTAGTATAGCACTTCAGTGGACGATGATTTGATACGCAAAAATCCGTTTGAGTTTCAGCTTGCCACCGTCGTTGTTAACGACAGTGTGACAAGGGAAGCGATTACAAGAAAACAGGAACGGGCATTTCTGGAATTTGTAAAGGGTGACAAGCACTTTTCCCGGTACTATGACGGCATCTATGATTCTGTTCAAGACGGGACTTCGTATCTCGGAGTTTGTAGGCCTGACGCTGGCTGACCTGGATATGAAGAACCGAAAAATCAGTGTCAACCACCAGCTTCAGCGGAAGCGGAACATGGAGTATATCATCGAGGACACGAAAACCTCCAGCGGGACGCGGGAAATCCCCATGACAGACGATGTGTACCAGTGCTTCCAGCGTATCATTGCTAACCGGCCAAGGCCCAAGGCCGAGCCGATGATCGATGGCAGGTGTGGTTTTCTGTATCTGGACAAGGACGGCAAGCCGATGGTGGCGCTTCATTGGGAGCATTACTTCAAGCACATCTGCTAGAAGTACAACAGCATCTATAAGGTGCAGATGCCCAAAGTCACCCCGCACGTTTGCAGGCACACATTTTGTTCCAACATGGCAAAGAGCGGTATGAACCCCAAGACGTTGCAATATCTCATGGGCCACTCGGATATTGGCGTCACGCTGAACACCTACACCCATTTGGGCTTTGAGGACGCACAGGAGGAACTGAAACGGGTCGCAAACAGCGAGTAGTAAAACGAAATGAATACCTCTGATTTACTACTTCCTGTACTACTTTTGGGGTCAAAGCTGTGCCGTATTATGCCGAGATATGCCAAGAGAATGAACAGCAGAAAATACCGCAAAATACCTGCGATGCCCGGAATATCAATACATTCAAGAGGTTTCAGGATATGACAAGAATACTTTTCGTCTGCCATGGAAACATCTGCCGCAGCCCAATGGCCGAGTTTGTGATGAAGGACTTAGTGAAAAAAGCGGGGCTGGAGAGTCGATTCCACATAGAGTCCGCAGCCACCAGCACCGAGGAGATCGGCAATCCGGTCTATCCTCCGGCCCGCCGCAAGCTGGCAGAGCATGGCATCGACTGCGTCGGCAAAACAGCCCGCCAGCTGAGGAACGAGGACTACGAGCGGTACGATCTCCTGATTGGGATGGATCGGGCCAACCTGCGAAATATGCACCGCATCTGCGGCGGCGATTTCAGCGGCAAGCTGTATCTGCTGATGGAGTTTACTGACCGCCCCGGCGATGTAGCCGACCCATGGTATACGGGTGACTTCGAAACTACTTGGCAGGATGTGTCAGTTGGGTGCAGCCGGTTACTGGGTTGGCTCATGAGCCGGGATCAGATCGGGGAGATCGTAAAATGAGTGAGCGGATAAAAAAACAGAAAGATAACATCACAATTCGATCCAGTGCCGCTGAATATCTTACTTTTGTAGCGTCCACAGGCGATAGCGCAGAAAGCATCGAAATGCGTTACGAGGATGAAAATATCTGGCTTACACAAAAGATGATGGCGGAGCTGTACAATGTAGATGTACGAACCATCAATTACCACATCGGCAAGGTGTTCGAGGATTCCGAGTTAGAGGAGAGGTCAACTATCCGAAAATTTCGGATAGTTCAATCTGAGGGGAGCCGTCAGATCAGTCGCGAGGTAAATCACTATAATTTGCAAATGATTATTGCCGTGGGCTTCAAAGTGAACAATGAACGTGCTGTTCAGTTTCGTAAATGGGCCAACGCCATTGTGAAGGACTACACGATCAAGGGCTGGGTCATGGACGAGGAACGGCTGAAAAATGGCGGTACCGTTCTGACAGAGAAATATTTTGAGGAACAGCTGGAAAAAATCCGGGAGATACGGCTGTCTGAGCGGAAATTCTATCAGAAAATCACCGACATCTATGCCACAGCTCTTGACTATGACAGAACGGCAAAAACGACTAAGGATTTTTTCGCAAAAGTCCAGAATAAGATGCATTTTGCTGTTCATGGACATACCGCCGCTGAAGTGATATACCATCGGGCTGATGCGGACCAGCCGCATATGGGTCTGACCTCCTGGAAAGAAGCGCCTCTCGGCAAGATTATGAAAAGCGATGTATCTATTGCCAAAAACTATCTGACAGAGGATGAATTGTACTCATTGGAACGTATCGTGTCCGCCTATCTTGATCTGGCAGAAGACCGGGCGCGGCGTCGTATTCCCATGACAATGGAGGATTGGGCAAAGCGGCTGGACATTTTCCTGATGGCCGATGACCGGGAAATCCTGACGAATGCCGGAACAATCACTGCCGAGATTGCAAAAGCTCATGCCGAAAGTGAATTTGAGAAGTATCGGATCATTCAGGACAGATTATATGAGAGCGACTACGACCGCTTTCTTGCTATGGAACAAGGTGCGGCCTCCGATGAGGATGGGCAATCCGGTCAAGGGATGACATTGCTTTGAAATATGAAAAATCGATTTTGTCCACTTATTGCAAAAGCGAGCAATACGAACACGTTGGTAAATTACGTGTTCGTATTGCTTTATTTTTTTCCTGAATTCCCGGTAAAGATTTACCCTACAAGAAATATGGGAGAAGAGGACGAAAAAAGTGGGGAAGAGGC
>QXXE01000203.1 GCA_009911355.1 Clostridiaceae bacterium
CCCCCCCCGCAGATCCATTTTGAAATCTGCGGGGTATCTGTTTTATTACTGTTTGCCGGTCTTGCCGATGGCCTCCATAAGCTTGTCATAACCGAACATAGCTGCATACGAAACCATAAAGCCAAGTACGATTGCGGCGGCGACCATATACCACACCACCGCGATGGCCTTGATCTGGCAGTAGGCGAAGAATGCCATCAGTGTGAGTGCCATCGAGACGGCCACCGCCAGGATGTTCGTCGGCAGTTTCTCCCAGGTGACTTTCTTCAGCACCTGTACGATGATGTTGGTCAGAACCACCAGCACACCGATGATGCTGATGACCGTAGACCAGTTTAGAATACTTTCCATTTGAGATTCCTCCTTGATAGGTATTGCTTCCCGACGGTCCACGTGATAAAATACAGTCAAAGGGAAGCGATTGATATGGAATGGACAAAAATTGCGCGAGAAAAGGACGTACTGCTTGAGTTCTACCGCCGCATAAGCTAGCGAAAAATAAGCCGAAATAGAAAATGACTCTCCCTAATTCACCTACTGACCGAATAACAATTATTCCGCATAGGCTCGCGCAAGAAGGTATATGATTGCGTTTATATCCCACGCATCAATATGCGCGATCAAGCCGCCCTTATCGTCTATGCTGTCTCCTCCGTGTTTAACTGCTTTCCCCAATTTTATCATCAGCAGCATCGCGGTTTCTTCTTCACTCTTTCCAAAATACGGGCCGCGCGCACCGTTTTCCAGTTCTCCAAGTTTATTGAATTTCATAGTATCCCCATTTGGCTTTATTTCCCATTTTGATTCCTCCTGTTAATAGAGTCTTGCATCCCAACGACCATTATGGTAAAATGCAGTCGAAGGGAGGCGAAATACATGACTGAGATTCAGAAAATGGTATTTGAGGCAACGGCGAAGATTACAGCGGACACAATAGAAACATCTCCTACAGCAGAATGTGCAGAAGATGTAGCGGCCTATTTTGAAACGCTTTATGATAAACTTCTTACCATTGCATCTTCTGAACGCTAAGCAATGCCTCAGTGACTGCCGCCAGTGCACTTGCATCAGCGGCGGTCATTTTATCTCTTGAAGCGAGAACTTGAATGGCATCGAACAACTTCTGTTCTACTGTCACACAATGCTCTCTATACAGAGAAAGGCGAGCTTTCCTTTCTTCTGTCATACGCGATTCCTCCTTGCGTTACCCAACCTCGTCTGGTGGGTCCGAGCTGTGTTTATCCGGCCATGAATTGTTTTTGCTGAGATTTTCGATAACAGACTTAATGGCATATACCAATACAACACCGATGATCTCGGTAAGCGCCACCTGAGACAGGCTCTCGGCGATCTGCTCCTTGCCCAGCCAGGCCAAGATGTAGCTGCACCACACCCAGGCAATGCCGTTAAGCAGGCAGACCCACACAATGATTTTCATGGTGGTCGCTTTAATCTTCAGCATGTACGTCCTCCTCAGCATCTCTGGCGCGGCTCTCCTGAAGAAAGTCCCGCTTTTTCAAGCGTTCCTTATAGACTTCCCGGATGTTTTCAATGGCGAGAACCGCCCGGTTATTGGGATAGTCAGGATGCTCCTCGCAGTACCGCTCATAGTCATCGATTTTAGCCAGCACCTCGACAAACTCCTCTTTGGTATGTTCGATGGGTCGGAGCAGCTCATTGTTGAAATGCAGAATTTGGGCTCGCCGGTTATCGGCTGTGCGGCGGTCATCCATAGTGATGTGACCGTCCAGCTTGGTTTCAATGCCATCGAGTCTGCTGGTTATATCTTCATTAACCGCTTTTCCGACGATTTTCGCCAGCGCTGACCAGGGATTGATCTTGACGGGGGCGATTTGCACCAGCGTTAAAAAGAGCAGAACCAGACCGCCCCCGCCAGCTAAAAGCTCTTGAATAGTCAAAATTCATTTCCTCCCGTTGGGTTATTTGTTCAGCATCCCGACCAGCTCGGAATACTCGGCCTCAGAAATCTTGCCGGCAGCGTAAAAAATATCCAGCTTGTTCTCAATGCCGTCGATCTGTCCGCGTTCGATCATACGCATCAACGTGCGATACAACATGGTCTACTCCTCCCTTCTCAAATGTCAGTTTCAGACAGTCCTAGTTCTAGCAGAGTCAGTCGGTACTCCTGATCTACGTTCATGGCGTCCATATCCTGAACAGCGGTGTTAGTAGCCGTCTGCGCCTTGAACAACGCTTCGTTGCTCCTGTCCACCTCGTTCTCCATGCCCTGCTTCAAGAATACCTCGTAGTTGTCCCGTACGTTCTGGATCACGCCATCCCAGGTCTCCACCTCAACGTGGTACTCGTCGTACTGGTACCCTTCGAAGTGGTACTCGTCGTACTGACCCCCATCGAAATGCGCTTCTTTGCAAAGCTCCACATTTTGAAATAAGCGAATCAGGCTGCGATTCGTTCCGGGGATCTTTTCCACCGCAAAACGTCCCGGATCGACCATCCCGTGTACTTTCATGTTATCACTCCTTTAAGCCGCCACATAAGGCGGATATGGTAGTTGAAATCTTTTCTCATCTAAAAAGAGAAGAGCCCGTATTTCCACGAACCCTTCCCTATTGTTCGAGAGATTAAAATTTCAGCATATTATGCATTGCAATTTCTCGACAGTTGTTGTAGAATATAGTCGAAAGGC
>QXXE01000021.1 GCA_009911355.1 Clostridiaceae bacterium
ATACTATGAATCTCTGGATGCTGCTTAGGCATTGATATCCTTGTAAAAAAAGTGTCAACCAATATTGACAATATCATGCTTCGGACATGGCCCGGTTACGCTCATCGGCGTGCATCACAGCGGAAAGGATATACTGCTCACCGCCCACGATCTCCACGGCGGCTTTATAGGCATCGGCATAAAACTGTTTTGCAAATTCATAGCCGCCGTGGTTGTAGAAGTAAGCGGAGTTCACATCGAATACCAACTCACCGTATTTGATGGCATCCGGTTTCAACCCTCTGGTGGAAATCACGCCATCCTGTTCCATCTGCTCAAACATTTTCACATAATCATCGGTAGGATCTTTGAAGTGAACATTCAGCGGAGTGCGTTCCGGCACAATATCCTGATTGCTGTAACTGTCCTTTTCACGCTCATTGTGTTCCTGTATTTTTGCTACATCGTCCGGTGTCGGTAAGTCCTGATTCCGGGCTGCGGTGCGGTCTATTCCGTCATTTCTTGACATGGATTTTTGTCCTTTCTTTGAGATTTGCAGACAGCGGGAAAACCGGGAAACGGCACTTTTTCAAAGTGTAATAACCCACTATGACACTTTCATCCATACTGGCTGCAAAGTGCCGTGGGCTCTCCGAGGGCTCTCCCGAGGGGGAGTGCGGTTGCTGCGGCAACCTCTGCTGACCAAGGCGAAAATGTCTGCAACTTTGCCCATGGTCAGCACGTCTGCATGAATCTGTTCCGGTGAACCTCCTCTTGCAGACGGTGGCAGCGAAAATCGCATTTTTCACTGCCATCCATAGGCAGCGGTGCGCCTATGGGGACGGGCGATGCGAAAGGCTGTTGCCGGGGCATCACTTCTCCCGTCTTTGCTGCCATACGATGTCGTATCCCAGCACATCGGCAAGTTCCAATACTTCCTTGTATCGGATGCTTTCCCGCTGCAATTTTGCGGATAGGTTGGAAACGCTGTCGCTCCAACCATACTCGTCTGAGAGCAGGTCAACCACTTCCTGCATGGTCATTCCGGCACGGATGATCTGTGCCTTGATTTCGTTGCGTACATTCATATTGAAAATTCCTCCATATTTTTAATTTGTAGTTTGGTGCAATAGCTACTCCCCAAAGCGGAGCAGATGCACCGAACAGTGAAAAATCTGCTTTCTCCTAAATCGCTTTCATTTTGTGGGTGCGATACTCTGTCCATATAGGCATATATCCCACTTTGCTGTTCCGTGCGGTTTAGTTTTGAACAGTGAAAACACCTACTGTTCCGCGAACCGGGTGCATGGTTTGGAGAAGCACGATTTAGTGAAATAGTTTCGTCTTGCGGCCAAAAACTTTGCTGTTTCCATTACCATTGATTTTCAATGCCCGACAACAGGTCAGTTCTGACCGCTGACTGTTTCCATAAATAGAGAACAACGGGTAAAATGCTGTGTACATACGTACCAAAAGGAACAGCGAGAATTAGTCCTGCCATTCCTCCGGTACGTACGTACATGGCGAAACGTCGTAAAACCCATTTATATTAGGTCGTGTCACAGCTTCCACACCCATGAATCCCCATACCCGTCGTCCGGCAGAGTTGGTGATGTTGTTGCAATGCTCCAAATTAAATTTCTTCGCATTGGCAACCATGGCATCGCTGAAACTGCGGGATTTCAGAGGGGCAAGGGAGTTTTCCTCACACCACAGGCGATAGATCGCATAAAAATCCTTGGAACTAATGGACGCATCCGCCTTGCGCCGGATGTATCCCTCGGAATCCATGAAGTCAAAAATGTTGTTATTGTCACGCTTGACCGCTTCCCGGTTTTCACAGATGCGGTCACTCTCCGAAAACTTAAAATTATTGGCAACAAGCCGCTGTAAGCCTTCAAATGCCCAGAGGAAAATCCCCTCGGCTTCGGCTTTCATCTTCTCCGCAAGGTCGGGATCGTCGGCTCTGTCCATGGGCTTTTCCTTGGTAGTCAGCACAAGCTGTCTGCGGTAAAATCCATCGCTGCGGTCATACAGGGCTTGCAGATCGCCGTTGCTGAATGCCAGCAATCGGGCAAACATCCATCCCTGATAACTCTGCCTGCCCTTGCGTTCCAAGTCCATCTTGCCCTGTGCAGTCACGATGGATTTTACATAGTTGGTCTGGCGCAGGGCTTCCATCCGCATATCATCATCCACGCACAGCAGGATGTGTTCCAGATCGGCACGGGCGAAGCGGTTTTCGGAAATTTTGCCGATGCTGCCATCTTTCATATTTGTGCCGAATATAGCGGACAGCACCGCACCGATTTGAGATTTGCCCTCGCCGCCGTTACCCTTAATCACCATCATGCGCTGTCCCTTATTGGAGGGAATCAGGCAATAGCCGATAAACTCCTGCAAGGTAGGAATATCTTCTTCATAGAGCAAACCATCCAGAAAGTTCAGCCACAGAGCAGGTGCAGCAGCGTTTGGATTGTAGGAAACAGGCAAGCGGCTCTGTACGATTTCCTTTTTTCCCTCAATAAATCTCCCATCCAGCATGAGCGTTCCGTTGGCAACATGGATGCGGTCAGGCTGCGGAGGAAAATCATCAACCATTGCTTCCAGTTTCAGCAATTCCATGATGTTTTTGATCTTCTGCGGTACGCTGCTGATGGTGTAGTTTTTCAGCTTTTCGTAAACCTCGCCCCGCAGGACAATATCATCTGTTACCCGTCCATTGGGCGTAAAGAAAGCCCTGTTTGTGAAGATGATTCTGCGCTCTTGCAGGAATTCTTCACAAAACAGAGCTTCGTTGATGTTCTGCCCGTCAAACCAGACAGGCAAATTCATATCAGGCGTTTTCCGGTTCTTCGCCATGGTGCGCCACCTCCTTTTTCTTTCGTGCGGTGTAGTCTTTCAGAAAGGTGATTTTACCGTCTTTCATCAGCTCGTCCACCACGGCAACACGTTCTTCCAGACCACCCACTGTCAAAATATCTGCCAGATATTCGATATGATCGAACATCTGGCAGGCTTCCACAAAGCGGTCATCCAGCGTATCGTCCGGTGTTTTCGGAGCATACCGCATTTTCCAATCTTCCAGTAGATGCAGATAGTCGGTCAGCACCCGGAAGCACATCATTTCGTCCTCCCGGAACTGACGGATATAGGGACGTTTCGGTTTGACCATGGCTGCGGCAGTGGGTGGTTTCGGGTCAAGCCCAAAGTCCGCAGCCAGCTTCTGCGCTGATTCATAGCTCGTCAGGTTGAACAACCTTGCCACAAAGTCAATTACATCCCCCTTGGCTCCGCAGCCGAAGCAGAAAAAATAATCATCATTCAGCTTCAGGCTCGGATGCCGGTCATGGTGGAATGGGCAGCATGCCATACCGTTGCGGTTGATCTTCAGCCCATAGTGTTCGGCGGCTTGCTTTACGCTGATCGCCGCCTTGATGGTTTCGTAGATAGTCATAGATTTTTTCTCCTTCCAATTATTTTGACAAATTTCTTTGTCACCTGAATATACGTGGAAAATGACTTGGATTGAAAAAATCAAGCACTACTGCAACAAAACAAAAAAGCCCTCTTGCAATCTTGCAAAAATGTAAGATCTAAGAGGACTGAGTGATCTATATGATTTCAATCATTCTTCTCAATCGAAAAAAAGAACGAGGTGAATGACAAGGTACAATTTTCACAGAATAAGTGAATAAAGTGAATTTTCACTTTATGGTATTGAAAAAAGTGAAAATATGAGTATAATATAATCAAGAAATGTTGGAGGTGCCGAATATGCAATATGAAAGTGAGCGCATCGAATATAAATCTCAGATGATCGAAGACCTTTATCGGGAAGTCATTGCCTTTGCGAACAGTGACGGTGGCGTGATTTACATTGGTATCGACGATCAGGGTAATTTAACTGGAATTGACGATGTGGATGAAACCTATACCCGTATCACAAACGGTATCCGTGATGCGATCGCACCGGATGTTACCATGTTTGTGCGATATATCCTCCAAAACAACAAGGTCATTCAGATTGAAGTAGGAGAAGGCAGCTATAAACCCTATTATCTAAAATCCAAGGGTATGAAGCCCACTGGTGTTTATGTTAGACAGGGTGCATCCAGTGTGCAGGCATCTCCTGACCAAATTAGAAAAATGATTAAAGAATCAGATGGTGACAATTTCGAGGCTTCACGCTGTGTGGAACAGGAATTAACCTTTGATGCTGCTAAAACTGCATTCCAACGATACGGAGTTGAGTTCTCTGTTGAAAAATATCGTGCGCTGGGGATCACACAGAACGATATTTACACCAACCTTGCCTTGCTGCTCTCTGACCAATGCCACCACACGACTAAAATTGCCGTGTTCAATGATGAATTTTGCACGGAGTTCCGGGACAGCAAAGAATTCGGCGGCTCGGTATTCAAACAGTTCGAGGATTCTGTAAACTATCTTGCTTTGTGTAATAAGACCGTTTCCACGATTAAAGGAGTTATCCGCACAGATAAGAAAGATTATCCCGAAGAAGCCATCCGTGAAGCCCTGCTCAATGCTCTTGTGCACCGTGACTACGGCTTCAGCGGCAGCATCATTATCAATGTCAACGACAGCAAGATGGAGTTCATCTCTCTCGGCGGCCTTCTTCCCGGCCTTTCTACCGAAGATATCCGTATTGGCGTTTCCCAGCCGAGAAATAAAAAGCTGGCGGAAGTGTTCCACCGCCTGCGTCTGATCGAAAGCTATGGCACTGGTATTCGCCGTATTTTCAAGCTGTATGAAAACTGCCCTGTACAGCCCACTATCGAGGCAACGACCAATGCTTTCAAAATCGTACTGCCGAATATGAATGCTGCCAGTGCTGCAAGCGATGACGCACCGGCAACAACTGGCAAATCCACCGCAATCATCACCCCCCAGATGAAAACCGTGATGGATTATCTGGCAGAGTATGGCGAAATGACCGACGAAGATCTGCAGGAACTGCTGAACATCAAGAAGACGAGAGCTTATCTGCTTGCCAGACAGATGCACGAAAATGAACTGATTGACATCATTGGTAGAGGTGTAAATAAGAAATACAAACTGAAATGATCGGAGGCGCTGTGATGGATCAGGTTTTCTTACCCGGTACAATCCGTGATCGAATTAAGGATTTGATGAAATCCAAGAAAATGACGCAAGCAGAACTGGCTATCCGTATCGGAATGGCAGAAAGCACTCTGAGCCGTTTCATCAGCGGTAGCACTGATAAAATCGGCAATGAAAATATTATCCGCATCGCCCGTGTGTTCAATGTCTCCACGGATTTCCTACTTGGCGAAGTTGATGTTCCAGACCGCATAAATTACGATATTTCCGAACTTGGGCTGTCGGTACAGGCAGCGAGAAACTTGTATACCCACAAGGTAAATCCGCAGATAGTCAATGCACTGCTTGAAAACCCAGAGTTCGCAAACACCACTAATCTGATCTCCCGCTATTTGGATGATGAACTTGCCAAGGGATTTGCGACACAGAATCAGCTTTATGCAACAGTCGCCGGAATGCTTGGCAGCGCACCGGGAGCGGTTGAAGAAGTCAAGAACTTGCAGGTTCCGGTATATCAGTTTGATTTGACAGCGATTCAACGATCGTTTATGAGTGCGGTGCAAGCCGTAAAGAAGGAAGTTGGCAATGATCTGTCTGCAAGTAAAGAGCTGACCTCTCAGGCAGTGAAAAAGATTTATGCCGAATTGACCAAAGGGCAGAAAAAGTCAAACAGAAAAATTACAGTCGATCAGGTTGCAGAGGCGGTTGCGAAATCGGTTTCTGATTTGCCCGGCATCGATAAAGAAATGGTCAAACAGATGTTTCTGGCATTGACCGGCACGGTAGCAGGCCATGAAAAAGGAACAAATGACCAATGAGCAACTCTGTATCGCTACTCTTAATGGCGATACGGAAGCAAGAAATGCTCTTGTAGAGAACAACCTTCGTTTTATAAAGAGAACGGCTTATGAAATGTGGAGTGCACAACGGGAATTGAACACTTCTCTTGGCATCGAAATCAACGATCTGGTGCAAGAGGGTGCTTTGGGTCTGCTGGATGGTATCTCCGGTTATCGCCCGGATACCGGAAACAAATTTCTGACCTATGCAGCTCCGGCGATCCGTAATGCTATGGTGGATTACATACGCAGCTATAATCCTACCTTTGAGGCGAAGAATTTGGGCAATATCATCCATCTGGACGAAATAGCAAAAGACGAGAACCGAGGAAAACATGAATATATTGCTGATCCTACAAAGCAAACGCCGGAACAGTTATATCTGGCGCAGGGACGGATCGATGATATTCACCATGCGTTGAACATGATCGAACCCAGAGAGGAATACTATCTGCGATACCGCTTTGGTTTTGACGATGATATTGAACACCCGCTGACGGAAACAGCAAAGCATTTCCACCTGTCTGAAAGTCGTGCAAGATCTACGGAAGCACTGGCTTTGGATAATGTGTGGCTGGAACTACCGTGGTGGTTCCATTAAACACAGACATTATAGCTTGAAAGGAATATAGGTCATGGCTAAAAAAGAAATAAAAACTGATTTGTGGGTTGCTCGTCAGCTCGACGACTCAAAAATTAAATATGATGCACAAGGCAGCGATGTTAAAGAAATCAACGATGCTTTACAGAGCGCATCGAAGCGTGGTACCGGTAACGCCGGATACCCTGAGTATGTTGCGGTCGTGAAAGACTTTGTCATCGTTATTGAAGATAAAGCCGATCTGGCTAAACACCAGAAGCTGACCGATACTGGAATTATATCTGCTGATCAGAAGGATATTGCTGACTATGCTGTAAACGGAGCGTACTTCTATGCAAAACACATTGCTCAGAATAGCAGCTTCCACAAAATTTTTGCAATCGGCGTTTCCGGCGATGAAAAGCACCATAAAATCACTCCGCTGTATGTAGATGACAGAGAAGGATATAAGCAACTCCCTGATATTGAATCTTTTACATCCTTCACAGTTGCTAATATTGAGGAATACTACACTCGTTATGTCTTGGCTGAAAAGACTGACGTTGAAAAAACTACTGAGGAAATCCTGAAGGATGCAGCTGAACTGCACGAATATCTGCGTACCTACGGTTCTCTAAAGGATCAGGACAAGCCTTTGGTGGTTTCTGGCATTCTTCTGGCACTAGACGATAAGTTCTTCAAACCCAACGATTTGCTTGGCGATGAAACAACCACGGATGGGCAGCTGATTTACGATGCTATAAAGCGCCGTCTGAAAGCATCTAATGTCGGCCCTGATGCGAAGCGTGACAAGCTGATGAGCGAATTTTCTATCATTCGCACAAGTGCTCGCTTAAATGAAGTTGATACCAAACTAGGCAAAACTCCGCTGAAATTTTACACTGAATTCTTGAAGAAGAATGTTTTTGACAATATAAAGTATCGCAGCTCCAGTGAAGATTTCATTGGAAGATTCTATGGCGAGTTTATGCGTTATTCCGGCGGTGATGGGCAGACACTCGGTATCGTCCTGACGCCTCGCCATATCTGTGATCTATTCTGTGACCTTCTGGACATTCAGGCTACAGACATTGTTCTTGACCCCTGCTGCGGCACCGCCGGTTTCCTCGTTGCAGCCATGCACCATATGCTTGAAAAGGCAGGTACTGACCAGAACAAACGGAAAAATATAAAGAAGAAGCAACTGCACGGTTTTGAACTTCAGAGCAATATGTTTGCTATTGCTGCCACCAATATGATTCTCCGTGAAGATGGTAACAGTAACATCAAATGTGAAGATTTTCTCCGACAGAATCCTGCTCAGGTACAGCTCAAAGGCGCAACAGTTGGCATGATGAATCCGCCCTATTCCCAGGGGACCAAAGCTGATCCTTCGCAGTATGAATTATCTTTTGTTGAGCACTTGCTCGATTCTTTGGCCGAAGGTGCAAGGGCTGCGGTAATTGTTCCACAGTCATCTATGACTGGCAAGACCAAAGATGAACAGGCTTTTAAGGAAAATATTTTGAAACACCATACTCTGGAAGGCGTCATCACCTGCAATACTGATACTTTCTATGGGGTTGGAACCAACCCTGTTATTGCTGTATTCACAGCTCATGAGCCGCATCCTAGTGGCAAACTTTGCAAATTCATTGATTTTCGAGATGATGGATATGAAGTACATGCACATGTTGGACTTGTTGAAGGGGATTCGGCTAAGGATAAGCGTCAACATTTGCTTGATGTTTGGAATGGTCGTGTTGAAGCTCCTTCAAAATTCTGTGTAGAATCTATGGTGAAAGCCGAGGATGAGTGGTTGCATTCCTTCTTCTATTTCAATGATGAAATACCAACGGATGCTGATTTTGAGAAGGCTATTGGAGATTATTTGACTTTTGAATTTTCTATGGTTATGCAAAACAGAGAATATTTATTTGGAGGCAATGATAACCATGAAAAAGATTGACGAAAAAAATTGGGCCGCATTCAATGTTGAAAGTCTTTTTGATGAAATCAAAGCCACCAAAGGGAAAACAACTGGACAGCTTATCAAAGGTGATGATGTTCCATATATAGCAGCTGCAAAAACAAATAATGGTTTTGCTTCTATGTGCAGTGCAAAGGAGCACCCCGAATGGATTTCCAACGGAAATGCTATCGTTTTTGTTCAGTTAGGCGATGGTGCTGCTGGGTTAGCACATTACATACCTATGGATTTCATCGGTATGAATGGTAAAACATCAAGTGGTTATAACGCTGAACTTTCAGAAAATAGTGGTGTTTTTATTGCCAAGTGTCTCAGTTCAAACAAAGCGATTTTCTCGCACGGACACAGTTGGACTGGCCGTCGACTACTAAGTACCCAGACAATGTTACCTATAAATACTGACGGGAAACCTGATTATGACTATATGTCACAATATACTCAGCAAAAAAGAGCGATATTGCTGACAAAGTATCAAAAATATGCACGAAAACGAGTCATTGAATTAAGTGAACACAATGAAATTCCTAAACCATGCCAAAAGGATTGGGACGCCTTCTTGATTTCTGATGTTTTTGATATTTTCCCTGGCAAAAGACTTGTGGCAGCGAATTCAACACCCGGCAATCGGCCTTTCATTGGGGCATTGGATAATAGCAACGGCGTTGCACGCTTTGTAAATGATACGAATATATCCTTGGACAAGAATGTGCTCGGCGTAAATTACAACGGAAACGGTATGGTTATCGGCTTTTACCACCCGTATGAGTGCATTTTCTCCGATGATGTCAAAAGATTTCACTTGAAGCACCATGAAGATAATGAGTTTGTGTTGTTGTTCATGAAAGTAGCTATTCTACAACAGAAAAGCAAGTTTGGCTATCTGTACAAATTCAACGCAGAACGCATGGCAAATACCAGAATCATGCTTCCGGTTACAGACGATGGTACTCCTGATTATAAATATATGGAGCAGTACACCAAAAATCTAATGCTCAGGAAGTATAAACAGTATTTGGCGTATCTGGATTCAAAAGAAAAAACTTCTCCTGTAGTTGCAAACGATTAACCGCATTACTACAGAAAAAAATGGAGGCATATATGCAATTAACAAAAATTAGAATTAAAAATTATAGATTGCTTATTGATGCCGAGTTGGAAGTCGATCCTAAGACAACCTTAATTGTTGGCAGAAACAACACCGCTAAAACATCCTGTTTTTCGTGCATTAGAAATGTCCTGGATGGAGAAGTCTTATGTTTCGATGACTATCCACTATTAAGGCGAGAAGATTTCTATACTAAAATTGCTCTATTTATGGAGAAAAAGCTCTCTTATGAAGATCTTTGTAAGCAGATCGAGATTATTTCCATAGAGTTCTTAGTGGATTATTCTTTGGACGATCCGGATGATAACTTAGGTGCTTTGTCGCCATTTATCATTGATGTGGATGTGGACACAACAACTGCTCTAATCCGTGCGGAGTATCGCCTAAAAACCGACGAGAAAACCTTGTGGACACTCTTGGAAAGCAGTTATTATAAGGATGACGCCTTTTCACCAAGCGAAGATGCTCATAAAGTGCTTGCCGATAATTTCGGCAAATTGTTTGGACTAACCGTATATGCCATCAACCCAAATAACCCGGACGACAAACAGGTAAAAAGCCACAAGGAATTACATGATCTGTTCCCATTCCATGCAATTCCTGCTGAACGAGTTCTTGGTGAAGATGACACACATAAAAGTTCTCTTGGATCGTTAATATCCGGATTCTTTGATACGAGCGAAGCAGAACTGGATCCAGATGTTGCCGAAGAAATAAAACGGTTACGCTCAATAGTGGAAAAAGCCAATAACGATGTTCAAAAGCAGAGTGATGAAATTCTAAGTTCTGTTGTGAACAATTCTATTGGCTTTGGTTATCCCAACATAGAGGAATTAAAGCTCGGGGTTACAACGCAGCTCAGCATCGACGATCAGATCAAGAATCAGACCAAGCTATCTTATATATCCGGCACAGCAAACGAAAGTTTGCCGAGTTCCCACAATGGCCTTGGTTATAAAAATCTGATCAAAATGGAGTTCCTTCTTGCTGCATTTGCCAAGGATATTAAGAAACGTGGTGTTGCGTGTGTTCCGTTGCTCTTTATTGAGGAGCCAGAATCACATATGCATCCACAAATGCAGACCGCTTTTGCGGCATATTTGGAAAAGTTTCTTAGCAATCTATCCACTGTCAAAATACAAACTTTTCTGACCTCGCATTCCGCTCATATAGCTAATACTATGGAGTTTGCAAAAGTTCGGTATGCACAAAAGTCTATCGCCGGTGTGATTTACAAGAATTTGAACACCTTTGCTCAGGCCAACCCCGATAATGTAGATTTTATCCGGAAGTATTTAACTTTGACTAAATGTGATTTGTTTTTTGCGGATAAAGCCATTTTCGTCGAAGGTGCTTCTGAACGGTTGCTATTGCCCGACATGATTGAGAAATGCGAAACAGCTGGGGTGTTTGGTTCTTGTAAATATCCTTTATCTGCACAGTATTATGCTTTAATTGAAATCGGCGGGGCCTATGCACATAAATTCATTCCGTTTATTGAATTTTTAGGAGTTCCATGCCTGATCCTTACCGACTTAGATTCTGTAGCAGATCGAAAAGGAAGAGGCGGAAAGACCGTAAAAAAGTCGGTAGTGGTTAGCGAAGGCGAGACGACATCTAACGAAACAATTAAATGGTGGATTCGTAGAAATAAGGGGATTCCTGAGGATGATACCTCAAAAATCGACCTTTCGGAAATTATTGCTATGACAGCAGATGACAAAACCAGAGAAAAATGCCATATCGAGTTCCAAACTACTGAAAATGGATTATGTGGACATTCTTTGGAAGAAGCCATCCGCAATGTCAATCGAAAGCATTACAATTTAGGTAATAGAATAAGCGAGAAGAAGCTTGAATTTACGGGTAAGAGTAAAACAGATTTTGCACTCGATTTGATTTACAAATATTCCGATTATTGCGTTCCTGATTACATAAAATCCGGATTAAAATGGTTAAATGACCAAAGAGTTCTTGAGTAAGGAGGTGCCGGTTCATGGGTGGAGAGTATATTGGTGCAAATTACGATCTTGCAAAAGCTGAAGCTGATAAGATTGATGCACAGATTATCGAAACACTTAAGTCTGGACACAGTTTCCGTGTTGAAGCCGGTGCGGGTTCTGGCAAGACTTACTCTCTGAATCGAGCTATTGAGTGGATACAGGAACATAAATGGTCTGATTACAGCCGAAAAAAACAGAATGTAGTCTGTATCACCTATACAAATGCAGCAGTAGATGTCATTGCAGAACGGCTTGCAAAAGACTCGTTTATTATTCCTTCCACAATCCACTCTTTTGCATGGAATGCCATCAAACAATATCAAAGCGTCTTGATTGATGCTGTCACAACAAATCCTGATTATCTGCCAGACGAAGGTGATTTTAATCAAGTCACCGAAGTTGCATATACTTTGGGACATCGTTACAAGGAAAATGGAATTCAGTACCTTTATCATGACGACGTTCTAAAGCTCTTCTGCCTGCTTCTTGATAACGCTAAATTTCGCCGGGTATTTGCGGATAAATACCCTTTGATTCTGATTGATGAATACCAAGACTCCTATAAACCGATTATTGATCGCTTTATTGAGTTTTTTATAGCAAAAGGTGTTGGACCTCAGTTCGGCTTTTTCGGCGATGCCTGGCAAACCATCTATCAGTCAAACAAAGCCTGTGGGGAAATTGAACACGAAAAAATCGAGATAATAAAGAAGGGATCGAATTTCCGATCTGCGCCAAGGATTGTTCAACTTTTAAATGATATCCGCCCTGAGTTGCCGCAAAAATCAGCCATTGATGGATTTGACGGTGAAGTTTTAGTGATTACGTGTGATGATTATTCAGGAGTTCGTCGCACAGAACGCAATTTCAAAAATGAATTGCCTGCGGCCGAGTTAAGGACAAGACTGAACACTATCAGAGCAAAAATTGAACAGAATACACCCCCTGACGAGAATCTTAAAGTTCTGATGATTACGCACAAAGTTCTTGCTTCCCAACAAGGTTACGAGCAACTTTTGGATATACTGGATGATGGGTTGCGCAACAAGGAAGATCCTTTTCTTATTTTCTTTGCTGATACGATAGAACCGATATATCATGCGCTTGATACTTCGAACACCCAGTTGCTTTTTGACACGCTCGGAATAAAGCGATATCCAATTACAATGAAATCTGAAAAAACCAAATGGAAAACGCTGTATAACCAGCTAACAGAAGTTCGCACCCAAAAAGTTATAGATGTTTTGGAGATAATCATTCATAGTCAACTGATACCCATTCCGCCTAAAGTGGATGGATGGTACCGACTTTATAAGGATGCTCCAGAAACAATGTATGCATCAGAAGCTACAATTCAACAGTTTTTACAGCTGGATTATGCACAATTTATTGCTGTTAGGGATTTTCTATATCCAGACGCACAATTTTCAACGGAACATGGCGTAAAAGGCGAAGAATACGACAATGTTGTTTTTGTTATCAGCAAGGGATGGAATCAGTACCAATTTGAAACCTATGCACCCATGATAACGGGTCATGCTACTATTCCTAAAGGCAAAGAAGCATCGTATGAACGAAACCGGAATCTTTTCTATGTTTGTTGCTCAAGACCCAAGAAGCGGCTGTTCTTTTTTATTACTGTGCCAATGGATGCCGCATTCAAAGCTTTTTTGAAAACCTTGGTAGGTGAAGACAATATTCTTACTTATCAGCAATTTATGGAAATGACTCATTAAGCAACAATGAAACACAGTCCACTGATCATCTGAACCAGTGGACTGTGTTATGTTTATATAGTTTAATCAATCAATTGATGTTCCGGCGTTCCATGTATATACTGTTCCAAATTACCACCAAGTACAAGCTGTGCATATTCCAACGGCTTATTGTAGATCAGCCAGTCCAACTCCGAACGCTGATACATATTGTCGGCAACTTCGTTCTCCACCGCAATCGTATCAATAGCAAGCATACTGCCATCAAAGAATTTCAATTCCACACAAGCGGTATCCATATTAAACTCACAAGAAATCAATCTATCCATAAGAAACCTCCATTTTGCGGGATGTTAGATCATCCCAAAATATTTGAATGCTTCTCGGATTGCTTCCTCTTTTTCCGGCGGACACTGGGGTTGTCTGGAATCATCTGATTTCGGCAGATTGTAATTCTTTCCTACCTCAATCCCGCATTTCCGTTTAATCTGCGAAATATATAGGTTGGATACCTTTAATCCACTATGTTCCAGTACATACTCCTTTATCTGCGTGTATGTTGCCCCATCCTGAAATTCGGACATATCCATATCTTCCAAAGAGAACTCAACCCGAATCTTTTTTGAGTCGACCTCGCCCTTGGAAAGCAAGACAACCGTCTCCACATGCCTTGTACGGGGGAATAAATCAAACGCCTGTGCTTTCTGGAACTGGTAACCCAAAGCGGCGAAGCGCTTCACATCCCGCGCGAGGGTTGCCGGGTCGCAGGACACGTACACAATCCGTGAAGGGGACAGTTTGGCGGCGGCCTCGACCGCGTCGGCATCCAGCCCTTTCCGCGGGGGGTCGACGGTGATCACATCGGGGTGTTCGCCGAGGTAGGCAAACCGCATAGCGGCCTGGCCTGCGTCGGCGCAGAAGAACTCGGCGTTGCTGACCCCATTCCGGGCGGCGTTATCCCGTGCGTTTTCGACTGCTTCGGGGACGATTTCAACGCCGATGGCGCGTTTCGCGCGGGCTGCGAGGGCGAGGGTGATAGTGCCTGCGCCGCAGTAGAGGTCAAGCGCGGTTTCGGCGCTGGTCAGGGCGGCAAATTCCAGTGCGCAGGCGTACAGGCGCTCGGTCTGCTCGTGGTTGACCTGATAGAAGGCGTGCGGGGACAGGCGGAACACGTTCCCGCACAGGCGGTCTTCCAGCTCGGGCTCGCCCCAGAGGGTCAGGGTGCGTTCGCCAAGGATCACGTTATCGGTTTTCTTGTTCACGTTGAGGACGACCCCGGTCAGGGAGGGGCAGGCGTCGCGCAGGCGGCGCAGCAGTTCTTCCTGGGCGGGCAGTTTTGCGCGGGTGGCGATGATGCACAGGTGGCTTTCGCCGGTTGCCTCGCCGGTTCGCACATAGATATGGCGCACGATACCCTTGCGGGTGGCTTCGTCGTAGGGGGCAACGCCGCAGTCGTCCATCCAGCGGCGCACGATGCCGGCAAGCAGGTTGGCGGTTTCGGACTGGATCGGGCATTGGGCGGCGGGGATGATTTCGTGGCTGTGGGAGCGGTAAAAACCGGTTACGGTGCGGCCGTCCGCGCCAAGGCCGACGGGGTATTGTGCTTTGTTGCGGTAGTGGGTCAGGCGGGGGGCGCCGGTAATCGGTACGTCTGGGGCTTCGATGCCGCCCAGGCGGCGCAGGGCGTCTTTGACTTTTTTCTGTTTTGCGCGCAGTTCTTCTTCGTAGGAGAGGTGCTGCCAGCAGCAGCCGCCGCAGCGTCCGGCGAGGGGGCATTCGGGGGTGATGCGGTGCTTGGAGGGGACGACGATGCGTTCAGCGCGGCCGTAGGCCATGCGGCTGGTGACTTTGGTGATGCGGATGTCGCACTGGTCGCCTGCGGCGGTGCCGGGGACAAAGACGGCGATATCCTGGATACGGGCTACGCCCATCCCTTCGGCGGTGTAATCGGTGACAGCTGCGCGATAAATTTTATTTTTTTCCACCATACCGTTCCTCCTTGCGGCGACTGCTCTGCACGCCGTGGCTGCTGCGCGCCTGCGCGGCGGGCGGCGGGGCTCTGCCCCTGCACCCCGCTGGGGCCTTCGCCCCAGACCCCGGAGATGCTTACGCATCTCTTCACGCCTGCGGGCGGGAAGGAGGGGCGTTTGAGGGGCTTTTACAGCTCAGTGACCCAGCCCGCCATTATGGCAGCGGGCTGGGTCGGGTTGCTGCTCTGCCATCGCGGCGTCCGCTGTTGCGGCAATGCAGAAGTGATTCGAAATTGTGTGGGTTTGCTTTTGGGCTGCTGGCGGATAGGGCAGCGTATCCCCCATCCCGCCAGTGGATAAGGTTATTTCCCGCCGTAGATTTCCTGTAGGAAACGTTCGCTTAATTCGTTGGAAATATCCGAATAGGAAACAAGGAACGTCTGCGTTCCGGCCGAATAGGGGGCGATATCGTATTCCTGATATACAATGGTCAGCGCCTCCGGCCCAATGAAAAAGCTGCTTTCGTCAAAGCTCCTGTCCAGCATTTCCTCCCAGTTTTGGTAGAAATCGCGGCCGCTGTACTCCCCCTCGGTGTCCTCCTGCGAGGAACGGTCGGCGATTTGGGAGAGGATGACCGATTTATAATCCTCGGTGCGGAACACGTCCGCCATTGTGACCAGTTCGCCGTCCGCTTTCCGGAAATTCTCGCAGTATACCATGTGCGAACCGTGCGCGCCGCCTGTGTAGGCTTCCACGTCGCGCCGGATGGCGAGGAATGCGCTGCCGTCGTAGACAATTTCGCTGCTTTCCATAACGGTAAACGGCAAGAAGGTGCCGCCGCAGTCGGCAGCGGATTTTTTGTTTTCGCGGGCAAAATCGGCCAGCCCGCCGACCCACCATTCCTTTTCTTCGCGGTAGCAGGCGTCATAATACCGGTCGATCGCCCTTTTGGCTGCGCCGTCCACCAGCCCTGTCACATCCGGCCGCGTGACGCACGCCGTCAGCAGCGGTTGGCCGTCGGCGCTGTCTTTGATTTCGATGGTTTCTTCCTCGATCTCCGAACCTTCAATGACCGCCGGTTCCGTATCCTCATCCGGCTTGGACTCATCCTGCCCGGCAGCTGCGGAGGGCTCCGTCTCCAACGGCTCCGTTGTCGGCCTGTTTGGCTCCGTTTTGCCCCCGCAGGCGCTTAACCACGCCAGCAGCAGGGATGTCAGTAATAAAGTGCGCAGTATGTTCATAACCGCTCGCTCCTTTCGCACTTTGCACTCACGCCGTGCGTTTCTCTTTTCCGTACCGTCCTGCGGCTGCCGCATCGTTTGGTTGCTGGGCGATTGGGGGAAGGGCGTTCCCCGTGCCGCCAGGGGCAGCCTGCACCGCCGCCCCTGGCTTTGCAGGGGTGCGCCGCAGCCTGGCGGCTGTTTCAGAAAACCGTCGCAGGCGCTTCGGTGAAAAGCAGCGCGGTTTTGCACGGACAGCTTACGGATTCGGAAGGACTGATGGGATCAACGTGTGTGGATCGCGGGAGAATGCTTCGTCTGGCGAGGCTCAGACCCCAGGGGTCCTGATGGGCTGCAATGGGGCGGTTACCGTCTGGAAATGCGCCCGGCGGTGGGGGTGAAAACATATTGCCGGTATGCTTTTGGCGTCACCGGAAGGGGCGGGCCGCTTGCCGCAGGACATAGGCGGGGGATTGGCCGCGAAGCCATGCACGGGGATGGATTCAGTGCTTCCTTAGCTCTGTGATATCAGTATATCACAGAATTCGCCATTTGGGAACGTGTATATTTGTGAACATTTTTGCAAAAAATTAAGAAATAACTTTGGCTGTGCGGCCGCCCGTCCAAGGCACGCGGCGCTGTGCAGCATGGAGGATTCGTTTTTTGAAGGAGGCAGCAGCCATGAAGGAACGGTTCCCGGAAGTCCCGGCCGAACTGATGAGCCGTATGGCGCACGATACCCGCGCGATGGACGGCTTTTTTTCGCTCAGCCACGGGCAGCAGCAAGCGCTTGGGGAGTATATCCGGAGTGCGCCGGACGAGGGGACGGCAAAAAGCCGCATCGAGGAAGCAACCGCCGCGCTTGAGGAGCATTCTGACTTCGGCAGGCGCTGAAGGGGGCGGCTCCCGCGTTTGGCGCGGAGTTGTCATAGCTGCACGATAGGATTTCGTGCAAACAAGCAGCCGGGAAAGTGGGCTGCGGTATCTTGGAGTGGGCATGGCCTTCGCCGGGGCGGGGGCCATGCCCCTTTTGCTTTTTGCCCTGTGGTAGCCGCCTGGGGGCGCAAAGGCTCAGGGGGGCAGCAGCGCAGCGAAGCGCGCCCAAGGCGGGGCGCAGCTTGTGTGCGGATCGGGGGGGAATGGCTTGTTTTTCCTGTGCAGGTGTGGTAGAATGGAAACGCAATTTGCGTTTGGAGGGATTTTTATGTCCATTATGCGGGTCCGCGAGTTTTTCCGCGCGTTCGGGATGGAGCAGCGCGTGCTTGAATTTGACCAGTCCAGCGCGACCGTCGCCCTCGCGGCGCAGGCGCTTGGCGTGGCGGAAGCCAGGATCGCCAAAACCCTGTCCTTCCGTGTCCGGGAGGATACGGTGCTGATCGTGATGGCGGGCGATGCGCGGGTCGACAACCCAAAGTATAAGGCGCGCTTTGGTGCAAAGGCGAAAATGCTCGCCCATGACGAGGCGGCTGCGCTGGTTGGGCACGCCGTCGGCGGCGTGTGCCCGTTTGCCGTTAACGACGGCGTCCAGGTATATCTCGATGAATCGCTCCGGCGGTTCCAGACGGTATTCCCCGCCTGCGGCAGCGCAAACAGCGCAATTGAGCTGACAATCCCGGAACTGGAACAGTATGCCGCGCCCGCCGGTTGGGTCGACGTTTGCAAGGGCTGGGAGCCCGCCGCGCAGTGAGAACCGGTTTTTGCAGAGGGCCTTTGCGGACTAGGAAAGCTGGTGCGGCATGTCAGTTTCCGCACCTCCCGGGCGCTGCCGGCAGGCCGGGGGAACCGGCTTCCGGCCCGCGCTGCATAACCCGCTGCTTTTTTGCATAATGTGAGGTATGGTTGTCTGCGTCGTTCTGAGTTGATGCAGCAGCCGGGCTGCTTGGCTTTGTGGGGCAAGCATCATCGCTGCTTGCGGCACCGGCTTTCGGGGGCTTGCGGTGCAGCCTGTGCGGGCCCTTCCCGGGGAATGGCTTTAAAAATGTTTGTTATCGGAGGTTTAAGCTATGTCTACTGCTGTGGTCGTTTTGCTCCTGCTGCTCGGCATCGTATTGATTGTCAAGGGCGGGGATGCGTTCGTGGATGCAGCGTCATGGATCGCCGAGGCGTTCCATATCCCGAAGTTTATTATCGGCGCTACCATTGTCAGCCTTGCGACCACCCTGCCCGAGCTGCTGGTTTCAACGATCGCCGCCTTTCAGGGGAAGACCGATATGGCGATCGGCAACGCGGTCGGCTCGGTCACGGCGAACCTGGGGCTCATTATGGGGATCTCGGTTTTTTGCATGCCAGCCAGGATGAAACGGGCGCAGTTTGCCTTTAAGGGCGTGCTGATGGTCGCCGCTGCCGCGCTGATCCATTTGCTGTCGGGCGGCGGCGTGCTCAGCTCGCAGAACGGCTTGATTTTGCTGGCGGTGTTCGCTGCGTTTATCGTGGAAAATATCCGCGACGCGAAGCGCGCTATGGGAGGGCCGGGCGGCGGCAAGCCGGAAGGCGGGCTCGCGCTCAACCTTGCGAAGTTTGTGCTGGGGACTGCCGGGATTGTGCTGGGGGCGCAGCTGCTTGTGGATAACGGCAGCGAGCTTGCGCGCAGGCTGGGCATCCCGGAGGGGATTATCGGGGTTACGATCATCGCGGTTGGCACGTCGCTGCCTGAGCTGGTCACAACGCTGACGGCAATTGCAAAGAAGCAGTCCTCGCTGTCCATCGGCAATATTATTGGCGCGAATGTAATTGACCTTACGCTGATCCTGCCGGTTTCGAGCGTAATCACCCAGGGCAGCCTGCCGGTTGCGGAGCAGTCCATCCGGCTGGATTTCCCGGTGTGCATCCTGGTTTGCTTGATTGCGGTCGTGCCGCCGTTGCTGACGGAGCGGTTCCGGCGCTGGCAGGGCGTTGCGCTGCTGGCAACCTACGGGGTGTATCTTGTGGTTTTGTGTTCTACGTTCCTTTGATGTGCGGGGGGCGCCCGCCGCGGCATTGCGGTTGGGCGCCCTTTGTGCGTATAACGGCATGTTGCTTCCGGGAGAGCAAAGGCCGCGCGCCGGTGCCTGGGATTGCCGCAAGCCTGAACCCTTACGGGGAAGCGCTGCCGCTCGGTAACTGCCAGGGCAGCGGCGCGGTGTTTCCGGTGTGCCGGGGAAGCGTCCCGCCGCTGCGGATGGGGCGGCCGGATACATTGTGGCTATATGAAAGGATCAGCTCACCGGAACGGCAGGGCTGTTTTTTATGCCGCGAGCGGGACGAAAGGCATGGGCCACCGCCACGCCTGTAAACTGCTAATTTCCCTAATTATTTTGCAGGCTCCCGGCCGCTGTAATCGAGGGGGAACAGATCCTCGGGGAGCGTTTTCCCGCGGCGCACAGCAGCGCAGGTTGCCCGCTGGAGCTGCCCTGCGAGCGCGAGCGCGTCGCCCTCCATCAGCATCTCGAAGCTGTCGGTGCGCGGCCTGCCGCTGCGGCTGAGCCAGACCCGGCGCGCGGTATTCAGCGAGTCCTCGGGGAGCAGGCTGCCCCGGCGGATCATGGAGGACACCGCGCCCGGATTGCGCATCAGGCGTTCCCCGGCAGACAGGATCCCGGTAGCCCCGCGCCCCTCGTGGATCAGCCGGTACGCCGCATACATCCCGCGCATTGCGCGCAGTGCGTCGCGCGGGAGTACGGAGCCTCCGGCTGCGCGGCCTGCCGCTGCAAGCATCCGTGCGATTTCCCCCTGTGCGGGCGTTTCCGGGTTCAAAAAGCGGTATGCCGCGCAGGTCGCAGGCGGTTTCCCACACCGCAGCAGAACCGCTGCGTCGAGGTCGGCTTCGCACAGCTTGTGCGCTGCGCTTTCGCCCAGCCCGTAGCTTGCCATCAGGCGGCGCGACTGGCTTTCAATATAAGGGTGGGTGGTGCGGTCGAGCGCGTAATGGGTGCAAAAGCCCAGGAGGTACGCAAGCGCGGCGGGTGAGCGCCCCGCTGTCGCTGCCATTGCTGAAAATACCGGGTAAATGGCGTTTCGGTGCATTTCGCCGCCTAAACCGGCGGTTTTGGGGTGGGAGAGGTCGAAAAAGAACGGGTCGGGCCCCTGGCTGCCCCAGAAAAAGGCGTCAGCGGCGGACGTGCAGGGCTGTGCAATTGCGGGCGGGGCGGCGTCCCGCACCTGCGCGGCAAAATACCAATGTGTGACAAACGAGGGCATAACGGCTTCCTCCATTTCCGAATATGCTGTTATTATACCATGGAAACGGTGAAAACGGAACGCTTTTTGCGCGGAAAAACCTACCCGCAGCATTTTCCATGCTGCGGGTAGGCGATGCTTTGCGGGGCTGCTGCGGCTCAGTCTGTCGAGATGGTTTCCGCTACTGACATTTTCCGGATCCGCTGCGCAGGCCCCAGCGTTGCCAGCAGCACCGCCGCCAGTGTGACCGCTGCGATGACCAGCAGCGCCTTCCACGGCACCGCCCACGGGTCGCCCCACTGGAAGCTGACCATCCGGGTAAACAGCAGCCGGTGGATCGGGACGCCTGCCGCGCTCCCCAGCACGACCCCGCCCAGCGCGTAGCTCAGCGCTTCGGCCGCGACCATCCGCGTCAGCTGCCCCGTGCCCATGCCGATTGCCCGCATGGCCCCGTACTGCTGCATCCGTGCGGAGACGCTGAGTGCAACGCTGTTGATGATGTGGAACGCGGCAATCAGAGCGATCACTGCCAAAAAGCCGTACACGAACAGCGCAAAGGCGTAGTAGCCGCCCCGCGCTTCGCGGTTGTCGAGCCGCCGGTCGGAAAAGCGGTAGTTTTCGCCTGCCAGTGCGCGTATGCCCGCAACGTCTTCGTCGGTTACATTGTGCCGGAACTGCACGTCAAGGACGGTGTAGCCGCTTTCGCCGGTCAGCTGGCGGAACAGCGATTCCGAGCAGATCAGCAGCTCTTCCCCCGGCTCCAGGTCAAACGGGCTCCAGCCGACCTCGCCCGAAACCGGCAGCGCATAGCCGTTCAGCGTTACAAAGTCGCCGGTTTCCAGCCCGCCCGCAGCGTCGCCGCTGAACGCGCGCAGCAGGCCGCGGCCGGTTTCGGCTTCGCTGAAATCGCCGTTGATGCGGTCCCGCCGCGCCCAGCCGAACTGGTTTTCCTCGTAGGAAACCAGTGTGATGCGGATCGGCTTGCCGTCGCATTCGCCCTCCAAGCCATACGCGAAGCTGCGCCCATAGGCCCGCTTGACGCAGGGGACCTGCGCGATTTCCGCAGCGAGGGACGCCGGGATTTCGCACGCCTCCTCCGGGGAGAGGATGGAAAAGTCGGGCGTGGAGGGCCGTACCGCCTTGACGGCGTGGCCCATGAAATCTACTGTTGTGCTGAACGCTAGGAACAGGATGATACTGAATGCGAACGACCCCGCCATCAGCAGGAAATTGCGGCGGCTCCCCACTGCATGATGCACGCCGAGCGCTGTTTCAATGCGGAAAACGCGCGTATCCGCTGCTTTCCGCGCCGCCTGCACCGTGCCCGCGTTGCCCGAGGCTGCTGCCAGCGGGGACACCCGCGCCGCCCGTTTCGCCGGGCTCCGCGCTGCAAGCAGGACGGTCAGCACGCCGATCAGCGCGCCGCTCGCCAGGGCGATTGGGCTGAGCCCGAACCGTGGCAGCGAGCCGAAAAAGCCTGGGGTGGAAGCCCGGAGGATTTCGCACAGCACCCACACGACAGCCGTCCCGGCGAGCAGCCCGGCAGGCACCGCCGTCCGGCACCAGCCGAGGGCCTCGCGGCGGACAAATTTGCGCACCTGCTTTGGGGTCGCGCCCAAGCACCGCAGCAGGCCGAAGAATTCGGTGCGCTGCGCGATACTGCTGTTGAGGCTGCCCGTCATCATCAGCACGCCCGACACGGTCACCAGTGCCGACAGCACGGCTGCCGCCGAGTACAGCATCCGCATGAAGGGCGCGTCGCTCTGCCCCGAAAGGGCGAGCAGCTTGGGGTTTGTGCCGACGGATTCATCCGCAAGGCCGAACTGCTGCTGGATTTCACGCGTGGCGCGCTGATAGCTGCAAAACGGGGTGTAGCGGACGGAAAACAGCATCCCCGGGTTTTCGGCGGTTCCGAAATAGGTCCGGTAATCCGCGCTGTTAAACAGCAGGCCAGCCGCGTCCGCGCGCAGCATTGCCGAGGTATCGCCGAGGAAGCCGGAAACCCGCAGCGTGGTTTCCGAGCCGTCCGGGAAGCGCAGCGTCAGCGGCCCGCCCAGCTCTGCGCCGAGCAGCGTCCGCGCGTTGCCGGTCGCCATCACGGTCCCGGGCTCTGACGGATAGCTGCCCGCAACGCAGCTTGCAGCCGGGAACATTTCCAGCCAGGTATCATCGCAGCCGCAGATCGCGACCCGCTGCCCGTCGATTGTATAGTCCGCTTCGAGATCCGTGTTCACCGCACCGTACCAGGCCGAGGCTTCGACCTCGGGGCGGGCGGCAACCAGAGCGGCTTCGGCTTGGGTCAGGCTGGCGAAGCGCGCGTGCCAGTTGCCGTACTGGGCGATGGCCTGGGCGCGCTGGCTGCTCAGCTCCATATCCGCCATGCCGAAAATCGCGGTGACGAGGAAGACTGCGAGCACAATGCACAGCCGGGTCAAGCGGTTTTGGCGGCGGCGCACCTGTTCGGACACGCGCACGAGGTCGAGATAGTTTTTCATGGCTGCGCACCTCCTAAATCGGTCAAAATGCCGTCGGAGACGCTGAAAACGCGGTCGGCGGAGGCGGTCAGGGACATGTTGTGGGTAATCATGAGGACGGTTTGCTGATAGCGGCGCGACGCGCCCAGCAGGAGGTCCATCACGTCGTGGCTGCTGCGGGAATCGAGGTTGCCGGTTGGCTCGTCGGCGAGCAGCAGCATGGGGCGGGTAATCAGCGCGCGGCCGATTGCAACGCGTTGCTGCTGCCCGCCGGAAAGCTGGGAGGGCAGGTGCAGGCGGCGCTCGGTGAGGCCCAGGACTTCCAGCATTTCGTCGCAGAAGCCGGGTTGTGGCTTTTGCCCGTCGAGCAGCAGCGGGAACAGGATGTTTTGTTCGACGTTTAATTCGGCGATGAGGTGGAATGACTGGAACACGAACCCGATATTGCGGCGGCGGAACACGCTGCGCTGCGGTTCGGGGAGCGAAAAGAGGTCTTTGCCGTCAAGCAGCACCTTGCCTGCGGAGGGGGGCTCAAGGCCGCCGATGCAGTTGAGCAGAGTGCTTTTGCCGGAACCGGAATCCCCGACGACTGTGGCGAATTCCCCTTTTTCTAATGTGAGGCATGCGTTTTGCAGGGCTTTGACCTCGGCGGCGCCGGTGCCGTAGGTTTTGCTGAGGCCCTGGACTTTTAAGACTTCCATATTGCACACTCCTGTAAAGTCGTTACGTCTGTCGGTTGCCCTCCGCAGGCAGCGCCAGGGGACGCTGTCCCCTGGACCCCTGCGCCTCCGCGGCGAGCGGCGGGCTCTGCCCTGCACCCGGCCCTACGCGGGCAGCGGCGGGCTCTGCCCTGCACCCGGCCCTACGCGGGCAGCGGCGGGCTCTGCCCTGCACCCGCACCTGCGCGGTGGGCGGCAGGGCTCTGCCCTGCACCCGCACCTGCGCGGTGGGCGGCAGGGCTCTGCCCTGCACCCGGCCTTACGCGGGCAGCGGCAGGGCTCTGCCCTGCACCCGCACCTGCGCGGTGGGCGGCAGGACTCTGCCCTGCACCCGCGATTTTTTTGGAAAAAAATCGAGTAAAAACTTCATTCCGCCTGCGGGCGGGACGAGGGACACAGGCCGCAGCTGCTTTTGGAACCGATCAGCATAACAGATGTTTTTTTCTGACACGGCGGGGGTGTCCCCCGCCGTCAAGGATAGTTTAGCATATGAAGCTTACAGGAAGGTGAATCTGATCTTACAGTTTTGTAAGGAATGCGGCTGTAAACGCGGTGCCCGCGCCCGGTTCGCTCTGCACCGAGAGGGCCCCGCCTTGGCCTTCGACAATTGCGCGCGCCAGCGGCAGGCCCAGCCCGACCCCTGGCGTGCTTCCGGAAGCCGGCGCACGGTAGAAGCGTTTGAAAATGTGGTGCAGGTCAACGGGGGCAATCCCCTCGCCGGTGTCGGAAACAGTGATCCGGAGCATACCGGGGGAAGTTTCCCAAAGCACCTTGATTTCGTCGTCGGCCTTTGTGTGGTCCAAAGCATTTTTGATCAGATTCCCGAGCGCTTCCGCCGTCCATGCAGGGTCGCAGTACAGCACTGCATCCGGGGCGCCTGAGAACGTCAGCCGTTTGCCCTCGCGCACTGCCCGGGTCAGCAGCTCTTCGGACGCGCACCCTGCCAGCTGCGGCACGCTGACCCATTCGCCCGCGAACACGATGCTTCCCGCGTCCAGCCGCGCAAGTTTCAGCAGCATCCCTACCAAGCCCTCCATCCGTGCGAGCGACGTAAGTGATTTCCCGGTGAACGCGCGCACAGTTTTCGGGTTTTCCGGCTCTGCCGCGATAATTTCGATGTACATTTGCAGCGCTGACAGCGGCGTTTTCAGCTGGTGCGAGATGTCTGAAATTGTAGCCCTTAAAAACTCTTTTGCACGGTGTTCGGTTTCGCTTTTGGCCTGCATTGCGGTCGCGAGCTGATCGACTGCGGCAAATAACCGGCCCTGCGCGCCCAGCCCGGTGCGCGGCAGCCTGCGGCAGAAGTCCCCTTCGGCATAGCGCGTTACAGCTGCCGCCGCTTGGTCAAGCTGCCGGTCCCGTGCCTGTAAAAAAAGCGCCGCCGCCGCCATTTGCAGGGCGGACAGCACGAGCACGCAGGTGACCGCCGTCAACAGGACCTTTACCGTGTGCGTACGAACGGGAGCGGGCAGCCAGACAGGTTCGCCGTCCCCTCTGCCAGCTTTGGAGAGTAATTCCTCTGCGGGTTTTGAAACCTGGTGGTTTTGCAATGCGTGCGCAATCACGGAGGGCTCCACGCCCTGTTCCAGAAGTGCGGTCACAAGGGTTAGCTCACGTTCCCGCAGCACCGCCCGCAGGCTGTATGGCTGGCTGGCTCCAAATAGGAGGGCTGACAGCAGAAAGCACACGCAAATCCCCGCTGCTGTGGTGAAATAAATCCGTGCCCCGCGTTCCTGTAAAAAGCTCATGGCGCGCCCTCCTCCCAGCGGTAGCCCAGGCCGCGCACGGTCAGCAGCCGCATAGGATGCGACGGGTCGGGCTCGATTTTTTCGCGCAGGCGGCGGATATAGACCGATAGCGTGTTGTCGTCGACATAGCAGCCGCGCCCATCCCAGAGAGCATCCAAAATGGCGGTGCGCGGCAGCGTTTTCCCGCTGTTTTCGATCAGAAAGCATAGCAAGCGGTATTCGGCGACGGTCAGGTCGAGCGTTTTCCCATCAAAGAGCGCCCTTCCGGCAAGCCGGTCGATCTCCACCCGTCCCGAGCGGAGTACCGGCTCCCCCGCCCTGCGGCGCAGCTGGGCGCGCAGGCGGGAGCATAGCTCGCCCAGCCGGAAGGGTTTGGCGATGTAGTCGTCCGCGCCGCCGTCCAGCCCGCGGATGACGCTAGGCTCTTCGTCGGAGGCGGTCAGGAATACAATGGGGACGCGGCAGCCCTCCGCGCGGGCATGTTCGCAGAACGAGAAGCCGTTCCCGTCGGGGAGGGTCACGTCGAGAAGATACAGGTCATAGGGGCGGCTTTTCCGGAGCGCTTCGGCTTCCCTGACCGAGCGTGCGATATCCAGTGTAAAGCCGTTTTTCGGCAGCGCATAGGCGAGCCCGTCAATCAGGCTTTCATCGTCTTCGAGCAGCAGCAGATGGGGCATATCGTCAGTCACTTCCCTTCTTTTCCCCTATTATAGCATAGTTTCGGGATAATTTGCCCTATCTTACAAAAATGTAAGGACGCGATGCTTGTCTCGCCGGGAGGGCTATCCAGATTTTGGAGGTTTGTCCGGTTCCATTCTGTACAATTTTCCTTTTTTCTCCATTTTTTGCTCTGGTTTTGTTTGTTTTGCATAATTGACAACTGATTTTATTGTGCGTTATAACGAAATTCTTTCGCGGATTTTTCTGGATTCCAGCAGTTTACATCTGGATTTCTGATTCGGTTTGCGGTAAGATATTACCCGTAAGCCAGGCAGGGAACCAACGCTCCCTGCGATGGGCTGGACATGGGCTGCGGCCCAGAAAGACAACCTGAAAGAGATTCGCCTGCGTATAAGAAGAAAGGAGGGACTGCAATGTTCCGTACATTTTTTAACGGTGTTGTGAACGCGCGTCTCGACGAGCTGAGCCTGATGGAGCGTGAGCTGAAGCGTTCACGCAGCCAGGAGCGCAAATAATCGCAATATGTACCTATAACCGGCCAAAAGCCCGTGCCCCGCAAAGGGGGCCCGGGCTTTTGGCGCTTTTCACTTGAACAGGCCGGCGCGGAAACCGACTACGAGCGTGCGGAGCATGTAATGCTCCAGGTCGAGGTCACCCTCGTTGTTCCCGGCGAGCCAGCCTTTGTCCAGCAGTTGCTGGACGGTTTCTTTCCCCCATGCGGGGACGTCTTCCAGCTTATGATAGATGGTCAATTCCTCATCCTCCTCTCGTTCCAGTTCGGCACGGAACTGCGACCATGCGTAGCTTTCCTGCACAAATGGGGCAGGGCATTGTTTGTGGGTCACATCGTAGTGCCGGACTACATTTTGTATCGGGATACCATATTTGCGCATGAGCTGCTTTGCAAGCTGCACTGCGCGGGCGCGCGTCGCGGATGAAAAATAATACCCGCCCTCGCTCTCGCGGGAGCACAGCTCTATGCCAATGCTGTTTTGATTGCGGCAGGAGGGGTGATAATAGGTACCCTTTGTACCGCAGTGCCAAGCGACATAATCATCAGGCACCGAACGCCAGACCTCGCGCTCATCGACGAAATAGTGCGCCGAGGTTTCGGTAAAATCGCGCGAAAAATAGGTTGCGTTCTCGGCGGCAGTGTCGCCGTCGCCGCCCGTGTAATGCACCACTAAATAAGAAATATCACTTTTTGAACGCTTGTGGCCGTAATTATCACGCCGTGCAAGCTTGGTCTGTATCTTCGTAAACCTCATCCTTTCTCAAAACGCTCAGAGACCGACCCAAAGGGCTCCGGCCCCTTCCGACCAGCCCGCTGTCCTCATGGCGGGCTGGTCATTGAGCACTAAAATGATCGAAAAACCACAATCCCCCGTCCCGCCCGCAGGCGAGACAGAGATGCGTCAGCATCTCGGGGTCTGGGGCAAAGCCCCAGCGGGGTGCAGGGGCGGAGCCCCGCCGCCAGCCGCGTAGGCTGCCCGCCCGGCGAGGGCGCGGGGTGCAGGGGCAGAGCCCCGCCGCCAGCCGCGTAGGCTGCCCGCCCGGCGAGGGCGCGGGGTGCAGGGGCAGAGCCCCGCCGCCAGCCGCGTAGGCTGCCCGCCCGGCGAGGGCGCGGGGTGCAGGGGCAGAGCCCCGCCGCCAGCCGCGTAGGCTGCCCGCCCGGCGAGGGCGCGGGGCAGAGCTCCGCCGTCAGCCGCCCTTGCGGTGCAGGGCCTCGAAGGCTTCCCGCAGCCCCGGAGGGAGTGGTACGCCCATTAAACCGATGTTCTCCAGGATGGAGATGCCCTCGTTGCCAGACAGGAAATAAATTACCCCCAGCCGCGCCGCCTCCGTCCCCATTGCCCGGTCAAGCGCCGCAGCCAGCAGCACCAGCAGCAGCATCGCCCCCTTCTTCGCGATCCCCCGCAGCCCCGCCGCACTCGAAAGCCTTCCGCCCTGGGTCTTCGGCGATGCATGGAAACATAGCGCCACCGTGATTCCCAACAGATAGTCCGCGCCCATCAGCAGGATCAGCAGCTCAAGCGCGCCGTCCCAGCCGCCAAGCGCCTGCGTAATCCCCGCGCCAGCCGCAGAAACCGCCGCCAGCACAATCAGCTTTACCTTGTCCACCGGCGTCACTTCCCGTTCAACTTGCGCAGCGCCGCCGCCCGGTAATTCTCCGCCGCCTGCCGGTCAAGCCCCGCCGCCTTCAGCATCTGCGCCGTCGGCATCACGCCCGCATTCAAAAACGCCATCGCCCGGTCAAACGCTTCGTCCTCCACGCCCTGCCCGCGCTTGAGATCGCCGTCCGCGCGCTCCCGCGCCGATTCGTACATCGCCCGCTGCGTGTCCCGCGCGTCCTTCGCCTGCTCATAAGCGAGCTTCTGCCCCGCCTGGTACGCGCTTGCCGAGGAAGCGCTCAGCTTCGCCAGCGATTCGATTTCGCCCAGCATGCTTTCGCCCTCGTCCTGGTACATCTTGTAAGCCAGTTCGTAAAGCCCTGGCAGCGCGTCGCCCAGCTTGCTGTTGTAATAATCCTGCGCCTGGCTCGCCGCCGCAACGGCTGCCGTACTCGCCTGCCCGCCGGTCAGCGCTGCCGCCGAACCAACCGCCTCCCGCCTCGCGCGGTCGCCCTCCCGGCGGTAGGCCGAGCGGTATGACTGGTACAGCGGGTCGTCCTCCGGGTCGTACTCGAACGGCTCCCGCCCGCGGTACGCCGCGAACGCCGCTGAAAGCTGCTCCGCATAAGGGTCGCGGTAGCTGCCCGCGCCGGAAACGCCTGCGCCCGCCTGCCCGGAAACGCCGCTGTGGCGGTCAATGTAGCTGCGCGCCTTTGCATACGCGCTGTCGTAGGCGTATTGATAAAGCGATTCGTCGCTTGTTGCCTTGCGGATGCGCTGGTCGAGCACGTCCTGTACTTCCTGTGCGCTTGCGCCCGCCGCCATCATCTGGTCAAGGCGGATGCTGTAATCCACATCCCTGTCAAAATTTTTATATGCCATGGTGTCCTCCTTTTAGAACCGAAATGTTTACTTTTCCTTCATCATGGTGACGCTTTCGCCGCTCTCGTTGAAATAGTGGATGCCGTCTGCGGCGAATTCCCAATAGCGGTGCGGGGTCAGGAACACGCGCAGCGCGCCGTACATGGTGGTGTCGCCGTTCACGATCAGCCGGTCGCCGGGGCTCAGCTGGATATCGTACTTGCTGCCGATATTGAGCACGCCGTTGCTGGTAGAGCGGATGAAGCCGATATTTTCCCTTCCGTCCAGGAAGTTGAGCTCGGCGACGCCGTCCTGCATCACGGAATTGACCGTTCCTTCGACGTCGATGCTGTCAACGGTCTGCCGGATAGAGGTATACTTGCCGTTCAGGTCGCTGACGCGGCTTTCGAGCCCTTGGGCGGTCTGGGAAATGCGCGACACGTTGCCCTCGGCGTCGGAAACGCGGCTTGTCAAGCCGTTTGCGGTCTGGACGAGGTCGACCAGGCTGCCTTCGGCGTCCTGCACGCGGCTGCGCAGGCCCTCGGCGGTCTGGGTGACGGCGGACAGGCCGCCTTCGGCGTTTTCGACGCGGCTGACCAGCCCTTCGGCGGTCTGCTGCACTTGAGAGATGCTGCCTTCTGCGCTTTCGACGCGGCTTTGCAGGCCCTGTGCGGTGAGTGTCAGTTCGGCGAGGTTGCCTTTGGCGTCCTGCACGGCCTGGTTGAGCACCTCAATTGCGGGGATGTTCTCGCTGTCCAGGTTTGCGAGCAAAAAACGCAGCTGCTCGCTGAGGGAGATGGTATAGTCGTGCAGCTTTTTGACTGTTCCTCGAAGGTCATCGCTGTCAAATTTCGGCACGCCGCTGTCCATAAAGATTGCCATATGGAACTCCTTTCGTCGTTTTTTCTTCCTGCGGGGTTACGCTGGGGCGCTGCCCCAGCCCCCGCGCCTACGCGGCGGGCGCCAAAGGGACTCGTCCCTTTGGAATCCCTTTCTCCGCCTGCGGGCGGGGCAGGGGCTTGCCCGTCGTGTGTGCTCCGTGAACCAGCCCGCCAGAACGGCGGCGGGCTGGTTCGGTTTTTTGCGGTGAGGATTTTTATATGTTTTGGGGTTATTGTGGGTTACTCTTCCCCTTCGAGGTAAATCAGGTGCAGCGCCCGCAGCACTGCGCCCCCTTCGCCGGAAACCCGCACCTGTACCTCGCGCCCCCTTTGCAGCGCTGCGGGTATGCGCAGCCGCTTCGCGCCGTGTACCCGCTGGGAAAAGACGGTATGGAACGCGCCGCCGTCGCAGCTGACCGCCGCGTCGACCCTGGTTCCGTCTGCAAAGTCTCCGAGGATCTCCAGACGCGTCGGGGTACGTGCGGCAAGACCGTCTTCGCCGAACCCGGCAAAGTGTGCCGACCACTGGACCACCTC
The DNA here is from genome assembly GCA_009911355.1 of Clostridiaceae bacterium. Lineage (GTDB taxonomy): Bacteria > Bacillota > Clostridia > Oscillospirales > Butyricicoccaceae > QXXE01. Next base: position 30,654 of record QXXE01000021.1, read on the forward strand.
GCCCCCGCCGGCGCGGTACACCCCGTCCTCGCCGAGCCAGAACAGCCCGTCCGCTGGCGTTGCGAACGCCGCTGCTCTGTGCCCGTCCTCCTTGCACCACGCCCCGCTGTCAAGCGACAGCGAGACATGCTCCGCCACGCCGCCGCGCAGCCCGGATAGGTGGAGCACCCCGCCGCTGGCCCCTGCCGCCGCGCTTTCGTAAGGCATATCCCCCAGCGGCTGGCTGACCGTTTCCGGCACGCCGCCCCCGTAAGCAACCAGCCCTTCCCTGGACCACCAGTACAGCGCGCCCCTCGCGCTGCACACGCTCCGCTCGCACCCCGCCATCACGCCGGGGATCGGGCTGACCTGCACCTGGAACTGGGACGGCTTCACGCCGTAAACCTTATGGACGCACTGCTCTTTGAAAAAGAGCAGGTGCGAGCCAAACACGCCGCAGCCGGTAAACGCCCCTTCGGTTGCAGTTTCCACCGAAAAACCGTCGGTTGCAAGCCCTTCAAACACGTTCCAGTTGCAGGGGTCCCCCAGCACGGAGCAGCAAATCGTGCTGCCATGCACGCCCCACAGCCGGTTATCCCGTTCGCAGACAAATTTTAGGTCGGGCACCTCGCGCACCACGGCAGCGGCGGACTCATAACCGGATGAAAAGCATTCCTCGGAAAAAACCAGCCGGTCGCCGTCCACCTCCCGCACCACAACGGTTTTGTTGTTGCCAGGATTCGCCTTGCACCCGGAAACCGTGACGCCGTCGCCGGGGCGGAACCCGCCCAGCCCTGTGCCCGACATGCTGTTTGCAGTAAACCGCACCGCTCCCGACCAGCGCATCTCCATATCGGAGAGCGTAAGCGAATTGGTATCAAACATCTTTTTATCGGGGAAGATCACGAGCCGCCCGCCCATTGCGGCCAGCTGGTGCCGCCCCGCGCTGACCGTCCCGCGCTGCGTGCCGTTAAACAGCAGCTTCGTCCCGTCGATCACCGCGAGCCCGCCGCCGACAGCGCACAGGTCGGACGGCGCTTCGCACGCGAGCACTCGTTCCCGCCCCTGCCGCACCGCAAGGCAGGCCGCCTCCGACGGCGAAAAGCCCTCCATTTCGCAGCAGCTGCCCGCCGCCGCCCTTACCCGCCGGTCAAGCCCGCGGAACACCTGCACCGACTCCCGCTTACGCGGGAGCCCGCGCAGCCGTGGCAGATCAAACATCCTGCATCCTCCTTTCCGCGCGCTCAGCCAAAGCGCACCCGGGTATCCTTCACCGGGGCGGCTTCGCGCCGCCGCGCCCGGGCGAACCCGTCATACAGCGCCGAATAGAGCGCCATATCGTTGTTGCACCGCGCAGTCTCGCCCGCCGCCCCGGCGAGCATTGCCGCGACGAAGTGCTCATACAGCCCCTCGTAAGCGCCGCTGACGCTGAGCGCGCTGTCCGGTTCGAGCGCCCCCAGCGGGGCTTCGCCAAGCACCTCCGTCCGCACGAGGTTTTCCACCCGCAGCAATTCCTGCATGGCGTAGCCCTCCTCCTGCGCGTGCGGGAACGCCGCCGCCACCCGTCCGAGCGCGTCCGCAGCGGTCATGCTTCACCCCCGTGCATCAGCCGGTCGGCGAACAGGTCCTGCCGCGCGCTGTTCTGGATGACCTCTGCAAACTGCCTGCGCACCTTGACCGGCACGCCGCGCTGGATCAGGCAGCTTTCGCCGTTGACGCAGACAAACAGGTCGTCGCAGTAGCGCTCGCTGTCCTTAAACAGCGTGACCTCAACCAGTTCCTCACCGGTATCCCGTGCAATGTTACCCATGTGCTGTTTCATCATCAAATCCTCCATTTCCAAGTGTAAAATTGTGTAAAATCGGTGTTCCCCGCATGCCGGAACAGATTGCCCGCAAAGGGGGCGCAGGGCAAAGCCCCCTGCGCAGCCCCTTACGGGAAAAGCGGTTACGCCCCTGCGCCCTGCGAGGAAGCGGCGGGCGCGGTGAATGTCGAGGTGGTCTCGATGCGCACCATATAGGCTTCCTGAAGCCGTACCGCCGCCTTTGTCGCCTTCCAGGCGACCGATGCGCGCTGATCCAGCGGATCGGAAGAGCCGCCGGAGCCGAGCTGCTGACGATCATTTCGAGCCCGCCGCCAACGACCTCGGTTGTGCCGTAGGCGTTGTCGCCGAGGATGAGCGTCGCATATACGTCGCGGCCGTCCTTGCCCGCCCCGGTAAAGACCTTGGCCTCGCTGGTTTCGACGAAGCGCACGCCCTCGATGCGCCCGATTTCGCCCTCATAAATGCCCTCGGGGTCGGAATAGCTTTTGACGTTGACCCATTTGGGGTCGTTCATCAGGTCATAAGCTACATCGGGGTGGATAATGCCGATGTAATACCCGTCGATGGGCTCAGCGTCATTTTTCTTGAGTTGGCGCACGGCGCGGCGCACCGCGTCAACGGTCAGATAGTGGTTGCCGCTGGCAGCGCCGCCGGTGAGCGCCGCGCGCGACGTAACCTGCCCCTCGGCATACTGCACATTTGTGCCGCCCGCGAGCACCTCGCGGGTAATGGTGTCGAGCGTCTTGCCTGCCTGTGCGCCAAGCTGCTTGGCGGCGATCACAAGGTTGTTGTCAATGGCGGTCATCAGCACCATATCAGACAGCTCAACATAGCCGCCGTATTGGGCAATGGACGCGGTCACGGTCGAAATAGTCAGCTTCTGGCCGTCAGGGGTTACGCCCTCGGTGAGCGGGGTCAGCGCCTTCGGCAGCGGGTCGATCTTGCGGAACTCGATTGACTTGCCGCCGCCCGCAGGGATGGGGCGTTTCTGTGCGAACTGGTCATGGACAAGCTTAGGCAGCGAGCAGTCGATCAGATAATCATCGTAATAGGTTTTCATCTCGGCGCTCATGCCGTCGCTCGTGGTGGTGTTGGTGTTGGCAGCAAACAGCTGGTAATCGAACAAATTCATAAAAGGACCTCCTTCAAACGTAGTCAAACTATCATGTACATCCCCGTGGGATTCCCTTCCAGTCAGCGCCCCTGTACCCATCCGCCCCTCCCGGGGCAGCCGGTGCATCGGGCGCGGCAGCTCAGAACGAAATCCGTTCGCCGCGCGCGGCGCGTCTTGCAAGGGCTTCACGCTCCTTGCGGCTCATATGCCCGCCAGGGGCCTGGAACCCACCCTGAACGGTAGCGCCGTTTTCGACGGGGCGCTGCTGCCTTGCGCGCAGCTCCTCCATCGCGCGGGCCTCGGCCTCGCGCCCGATCTGTTCGCGCAGCTCCTCAAAATGCAGCGCCTCGAACGCGGCGCGCAGACTCATCGGCCGTCCACGCCGGGTCAGCAGCGCAGCGAGCGCGGGGTCGGACAATTCGCCCTCCACATCGAACTGCGGGTACAGCTCGGCGAGCTCCTCGGCCTCCTGCGCCCACTGCCCGGCGCGCTGCCGTGCGGCGGCTTCACGCAGGCGCTTCACCTGTTCCAACTGCGCGGCGCTGGCAGATTCCATGCGGGCGCGTTCCTGCTTGAGCCTGCGGCGGACGATGCCTTCAACCGCGCGGCTAAACTCGTCCTTAAACTCTCCGCGGATCAGCTGCCGGAAGCGCGCCGCCTTGCCACCGTCCGTCCCGGCGGACGCGTCATCTTCGCCAAATAACGCCAGGTCAATTTTCAAAACATCCATCAAAACACTCCTTTCCAAAACATAAACATGAGTTACCCAATCTGCTTGCCTGTGTGAAGTAACTGCCTCCTTCCTTCGTCCCGCCCGCAGGCGTAATGAAGTTTTTACTCGATTTTTTTTCAAAAAAATCGCGGGAGTCCAGAGGGCAGGGCCCTCTGGCGCCGCCTGCGAAGGGCCGGGATTCCAAAGGGCAGGGCCCTTTGGCGCCGCCTGCGAAGGGCATAACGCTCAGCAGGAAAGCCCCTCGAACGAAGCCCGGACAAACTGCGGATAGGACGCCTGCAACTGCGCGAACCCAACAGCCGCGACAAGGAACGCCGTCCGCACACGGTCGTTGTCCCCGCAGCGGATGACAGCGCGTCCCGGCGAAAGCCCGCCCTCCACAACCGCCCCAAATGCGCGGAGCGTCCCATCAAGCGCATACACAAGCGCGCTTGCCGCAGCGCAGACGATGTCCCGCCCCTTCGGCGCGGCCCCGGCGTGCCCCTCGACCACAAGCGAGCACACGCCGCCCCATTTGGAAACGCGCACCTCAATCATGCCGCCCCTCCTTTGGCACGAGTTTTTCAGCGGCGGTCAGCGGCTGGCGCGGCGCGCGGATAGCATTTGCCTGTGCCGTCTGCGCCTGCTGCGCAGCGATTTCCAATGCCTGCTGCCGCTCCTGCCGTTCGCGCAGCCGCTGGGCGTTGCCCGCAATCCAGGCGCGCACCCCTTCAATCCCCTCGAACTGCATCAGCTCCAGCGCCCCGAGCGCCTGCTCGGCAAGCTCCGGGCGGAAGAACCCCAGCCGGTAAAGCTCCTTTGCCTGCTCGTTCTGGCTCAGCTGTGAGAACGGGTTGGACTTCTGCGCTTTCACAACGATGTCAAAGACCGGCTCCCGCCCACCGCCGCGCAGCTGCGCGTTGGAATAGCGGATGAACGCGCCGCCGTTCTCGCCGGTAATGCGGAAAGCGCGTTCCTCGTCATAAAACTGCCGGATCAGCTCAATAATCAGATAGCAGACCTCCGAAAACGCGCGGTAACTGCCCTTGATCAAGTCACGGGACAGCTTGTTCCCGGCCTCCTGGAGTGCGGCGATCGCGGACGCAGCCGTCACGCCGGAGGTTGTCCCGCCCTGCGCGAAATCGCGGTTGCCGGAGGTTTCCTTGAGCTCCTGCACCTTCATCTGCCTGTGGTTCGCGATAAATGCGGGCAGGGGCTTGACCTCGACTTGCCGCAGGTCGTCAGCCTCCATCCGCCCGGCGACGTGTACAAAATCGCGTTCCCAGTCGGCGAACTCCTCCTCGTTGACCCCGCACGCATCGCGGACGAACCAACGCGGCTTCCCGGCGAGCCTTGCGTTGCGCAGCAGCATCCGGTCGAGCTCGTCGATGTACATCTGGGGGGACTTCATCACGTCGACGAACCCGAACCCGGCGGCGGAGCCTCTGACGGGGAACAGGATATCCAGCACAAACGGATACTTCCCGTGGTCGTAGAAGCCTTTCTCGCGCAGCAGCGGGTCATTTTCGGACGCATACAGCACGGTATCGCCAACGAACTTGCAGTAATGCACCAACATCCCGCCGCTTTTCGCGGGGCGTTTGTAGTACCAGTCGATCACTGCCGACCGGCCGTCCTGCCCGGCGGGGTCGTCGCGCTGATATTCAGCGAGCGTCATCGGCGCGTGCAGTTTTTTACCGGGATAGGAGGCGGCAAGCACCTCGTCCTCGACCATTGAAACGACGAACAGGTTCCTGCTGTCCTGGATATCGGACACGCCTGGTTCCCAGAATAGGGAAAGCGGGTCAACGTCGGTGACGCGGATATCGCCGCGCCCGTGTTCGAGAGAGTTGTCCCAAAAAACGCCGTAGCACGCGGTTCCGTGCTGAAGCTTGGGGTAAGCGTTGCGGGAATAGGCTTCTTCAAAGCGCGAGCGTTCCAGGATGACGGGGAGGATGGCGGAAAGTGCCTGAGCGTCGCTGCGGTCGCTGGGCTCGCGTGGGAGGACGGCTGGGCTGGGGAAATTGTCCATCATATCGCCGTGCTTGTTGAGCAGGCTGTTAAACAGCCAGGCGGAAGCGGGCTCGTCGCCGGGATTCCCGCTGTGCCGTCCGGCGGCGTCCCAGTGGCGGAGCCGGTACCATTTATCGTCCTCGATGATACGCTGTTCAAGGGCGCGTTTCCCCTGCCGGTATTTTTCGAGCGTCCGGCGCGCTTCGGCGGCTTGCTGCGCGCCGATCTTACATTTCTGCTCCATACTACGGAACCTCCTTTTTTTACACAGCTGGGCGGCTGCACTACGCGGGCAACGGCCCTACGCGGGCGGCGGTCCTGCGCGGACAGCGCCAGAGGGGCTAGCCCCTCTGGACTCCCTTTCGCGCCTGCGGGCGGGACGGGGGCTTCTGCCGGCCGTGACCGCTCTGGGCCCCGGCCCGCCAGGATGGCGGCGGTCCGGAGCGGGCGACCGTCCTGCTGGCCGCACGGATCGCTATCTTAATGGCAGATTGCTTGAAAGAAATCCCATTTTTTCTGTTTGGGGACTTCCACGCGCGGCTGCTCAACGGGGTAGGCCATACACACATAACGTGTTTCGTCATAGATGTGGTCCTCGGCAGCCGTGTCCACATCTTCAATATTGCCGCTGCTGTAGCAAAGCGCGGGCACGGTGCGCAAAAAATCGCGGCACGAATCAAAGACGTAGAGCATCGGCACCCTCCGCGCGTCAAAGGCGAGCCTGTGATGCACCTGCATTTTCCCGGCAATCCGGGCGTTGTCCCCGCGCTCAAAGAATACGCCCTCCTTTTCCATCATCTGCGCCACGCTTTCGCCGCGGCTCTGGTCAAAGATGGAGGGGTCGGCAATCCCGCGGATACGCCGCCCGCGCAGGTTTTCGTCGGCTTCCTCCGTTTTACGGATTTCGCGTGCAATCCTTCCGGGCTCCCACCGGACGCCCTCGTTGGGCGTCCCTGTGCAGCCGTAGAGCTCCTGCACGCGGTAGAGCCTGTGGTCGCCGTCAATGGCCCACCAGCCGACCGAAAACGGCCTGGAATAGCCGAAGTCAAACCCTCTTGCGACCGTCCAGCCCTTCGGGATTGCAAACGGCCGGATGACATGCGTCCCAATCCGGTCGGCGGCATGTTCGGGGTCGTTCCGCCACTCTGCGAAGACCTGCCCCGCAAAGCAGTCCCAGTCGCCGTACAGCAGCGCGCGCCGCTCGGCCTCGGGGAGCGCCGCCAGCCTGCCCAGATAACCGGGGTCATTTTCGAGCAGCACCGGGTTGTCAAAGACCGTCGACGGGACAAAAATGCGGCTTCTTGACCGCTGTTCCACATGGCCGTCCGGAAAAACGACCGGCACATGCTCGCGGAAGGTCGTCATCGGCGGCGCGGGGGAGAGGAAACGTTCCCGCACCCAGGCGTGCCCAACCCCACCGGGGTTGGCGGTTGCGCGCATATAGACGCGCGTCCCGGGGCCCGAGGGCCTGTTTCGCGAAAACAGGTAGGCGTATTCCTGATAGGTGAAATGGGTCAGCTCGTCAAAGGCGATGTAATCAAACGCCCTTCCTTGAAACTTGAGCCGGTCCTTTTCATGCTGCATCGAGCCAAACCGTACCTTCGCGCCGGACGGGAACAGCCACACCCCCTCGCCGCTCTTCCAGACCGCGCCGGGGAACGCTTTCGGATAATAGCGCAGGCTTTTGTCTATCAGTTCCGAAAGCTCAGGCCGCGTTTTGCGGAGCACCAGCGCCCTGTAATGGGGCGTCGCGGCTTGCCGCAAGGCCTCAACCACAAGCGCCTCACTTTTTCCGCCGCCCGCCGCGCCGCCATAGAGCGCTTCATCCTCGAACCGTTCCAAAAACGCTTTCTGCCGCGGCTGCGGCGCCCAGATAGCCCGTTCCAAATCCCCACCTCCTTTCCGAAAGGGATCGTTTCTGTGTGCTAGCCATCCCCATCTGCCTCCGGGTCGTCAAGGATGGGGGGCAGCTCGACCATCCCGGGCTCGCCCGCCTCAGCGGCAGCGCCCCAGCGGTCGGGCGCGCGGTTGCGGAGCCAAAATTGCTGCGCGGAGACCGACGGCGGCACATACTTCTCATCGGTGCCCTGTACGATCTCTTCAAACTCACATTTCTTTTTGCCCGCGTCGTCATATTCGACCCGCTTGACCTTGTAGGACTTGAGCACCCGTTCGGTATACCCGACCGCGCTGCGCCGCAGCGCCTGCTCGACCTCGTCCTCCGGCTCTGCCGCCCCGCCCACGGCGGGCGGTGCCCGTCTTGAATTCTGGCTGATCTTCTCACCTCCTTTCTTTCAGGAAACCGTCCGGCTTCCTGCTTGCTGAGGCCATTATAGCTTGGGAACGCGGACGCCGTCTTGTGACACATGTCCGGAAAACATGTCCGCCCCTTGATTTAGGGCTTGCCCCAAACGCCTGTAAATGGTAGAATATAGATATATGAACCTGTATCGCATTTTCCGCAGCGGGTTCCGAGCAAAAGGAAGGGAGTGGTTATTCAAATGAACCCAACTCTGGACGAAATCATGACATCTATCCGGTACCTGCCGTGGAAAACCGTTGGCAAGCAGACGGGGGTACCCTATCTGGACCTGCTGACTGACCTGGGCGTAGGCGTACAGGAGGCAGCGCAAGTAAAAGAAAAGCTGCTGCTTTTAGAGCGGAAAGGGAAAATCACGCTGGTCTGTATGGACCCGCCGAACAACAGCCATATCGTAGCGGTACGGACGCGCCGCTGACCCGCAGCGCGCGCCGGAGGTTAATACATGGGTGCGCACAGCACCGGCATGTACCGCCGGAAAGGGAAGGGGTTCCAGCGCGGGGAGGCTGCAAGGCATGCCCCCGCTGCCACATCAGCGCCGGGTACCACCCGCCCAGCAGAAGGGGGCCATATGGAGGAAAAAGAAAAGATCGACTGGTCGGCAGCCCCGGCGGATATCCTGGCGCTTGCCGAGCTGCTGGGCGAAGGCCCTGCGGAACAGCTGATCGAAGCGTTCGGCGGGGAAACGCTGTATATCCCGAAACGGGAAACGCTGGTACGCGCATCCCGTGACCAGATGATCCGCAAGCAGTATTTCGACGGGGAAAACCGCCGGGTGCTGGCGCGCACCTATCATCTGTCCGAGCGCCAGCTGCGCCGGATCATAAGCCGCATGCCTTCCAATCCCGTGTCCGCGCAGGGATCCGCTAAAGCGGCAAAAAAAGAAGGCCCGCCAACTGGATGACGTGCCCATGTAAAAGCGCCCGTCCCACAGCTCCCCAAAAGGGAGCTGTTTTTCTGGGAAAGCTTGCAGCGGTTCAGGGGGGGCAGGCTTGCTGCCGCTGCCCGCATGGATGCCGGGGCATGGAAAACGCTGCAAAAGCGGATAAAAACCAGGCGTTCCCTTGACTTTCCGCGCAAATGTAGTAAAATAAGAGAGAAATTGCCGCTGCGGCAGGAATAGTGCGTATACGCCATATACGCCGAAAGGAGAATTTTTTAACATGAAAAACAGCGAAAAAACAATGGAAAAGATCGTAGCCCTCTGCAAAGGGCGCGGTTTTGTGTACCCCGGCTCGGAGATTTACGGCGGCCTGGCCAACTCCTGGGACTACGGCCCTCTGGGCGTAGAGTTCAAAAATAACGTCAAAAATGCTTGGCGCAAAAAATTTGTGCAGGAATCGGCCTACAACGTCGGCCTTGACTCTGCGATCCTCATGAACCCCACCACGTGGGTTGCTTCCGGCCATGTCGGCGGCTTCTCCGACCCGCTCATGGACTGCAAGGACTGCAAAACCCGTCACCGTGCCGACCAGCTGATCGAGGAGCATTCCGACGCCAACCCCGCTGGCTGGTCAAACCAGCAGATGATGGACTACATCGCCGGGCACCAGATCGCCTGCCCCAACTGCGGCGGGCACAACTTCACCGAGATCCGCCAGTTTAACCTGATGTTCAAAACCTTCCAGGGCGTGACCGAGAACGCGAAAAACGAGCTGTTCCTCCGTCCCGAGACCGCGCAGGGCATCTTTGTCAACTTCCAGAACATCCAGCGCACCACCCGCCGCAAGCTGCCCTTCGGCGTTGGCCAGGTCGGCAAGTCCTTCCGCAACGAGATCACCCCGGGCAATTTTATTTTCCGCATCCGTGAATTTGAGCAGATGGAGCTGGAATTCTTCTGCAAGCCGGGCACTGATTTGGAGTGGTTTAAATACTGGAAGGATTACTGCCATAACTTCCTCCTTTCGCTAGGCATGAAGGACGAAAACCTGCGCCTGCGCGACCACGACCCGGAGGAGCTTTCCCACTATTCCAATGCCACCACCGACATTGAATTCCTGTTCCCGTTCGGCTGGGGCGAGCTCTGGGGCATCGCCGACCGCACCGATTTCGACCTGACCCAGCACCAGAAGACCTCTGGCGTTTCGATGGAATACTTCGACCAGGACACGGGCGAGAAGTATATCCCGTATGTCATCGAGCCGTCTCTTGGCGCTGACCGCGTCGCGCTCGCCTTCCTCTGCGACGCTTACGACGAAGAGGTCGTCGGGCAGGACAAGAAGGGCAAGGACGACGTGCGTACCGTACTCCGCCTGCACCCGGCGCTCGCGCCGTTCAAGGCCGCCGTGCTGCCGCTTTCCAAGAAGCTTTCCGAGCAGGCGCAGCCGGTCTGGGAGCAGCTTTCCAGGCATTTCAACGTCGATTTTGACGACGCGGGCTCGATCGGCAAGCGTTACCGCCGTGAGGACGAAATCGGCACGCCGTACTGCGTGACCGTTGACTTTGAGACCGAAACCGACGGCTGCGTGACCGTCCGCGACCGTGACACAATGGCGCAGGAGCGCATCCCGGTCGAGGGGCTGGTCAAATATCTTGAGGAAAAAATCGCGTTTTAAGCGGTTCCGCGCGGCGGTACGGGGGAGGCTCCCCGGCCGCCGCGTTTTCTCGAAAGGATCTGTTAAAATGCAATCAAAAATAAGGGGTTTCAGCAGACGCAGGGGCGCGACGCTGTTCTTGGCTATTGCTGCCGCGCTTTGCCTCGGCGTGCTGTCGCTGCTCTTCGCTATGAAGCAGAACCGCCTGCCAATGCTGCAAAGCTATTTTTCGAACCCGTGGATTTTGGTGCTGAACCTGCTGCCCGGCGTGCTGCTGGCCGTCCTGTTTTTCGCACTTTTTGGGAGCGCCGCGCCAGCCTTTGCCGCCACGGGCGCCGTTGTGATGGGCTGCACCTGGGTAAACTGGTTCAAGCTCCAATTCCGCAACGACCCGTTTGTGTTCGAGGACGTCCTGCTGGTGAAGGAAGCCGGTAATATGGCGGGAAAATATCAGCTGTTTGTCCCCAAAGGGCTAGTCCTTACCGTTTTATGCATTGTTTCCGGCACAGTTTTCCTGTATGTTTTTGCGCGTTGGAAGCCCTCGCGGCGGGAACGGATTGCAGCGGGCGTCATTGCGCTGGCGCTGCTGTTCCCGCTGCGCGCGCTCTATTTCAGCAACGCCGTATACTCGGAACACACCCAAAACAACGGCTTAATCAACCAATGGGACGCTACCCAGGTCTATCAGTCGAAGGGCTTTGTTTACCCGTTCCTGTATTCGCTGAAGGCGGCAACCGCGCCCGCGCCGGAGGGCTACAGCGCACCGGAGGCTGCCGCGCGTCTTGCGTCGTATCCAAACGGGGAGATCCCGGAGGGGAAAAAGGTAAACATTATAGCAGTTATGCTGGAATCCTACTGCGACTTTACGGATGTGCCGAACGCACCGGAAGTATCCCCCAGCGTATATGCGCCGCTGCACGCCCTGGAGGAAGAGGGCATTTCCGGCAAACTGGTCACGAACATTTTTGCGGGCGGCACGATCAATTCGGAGCGCTCCTTTTTGACCGGGTTCCCAACGCTGCCGACCTTCAACCAGGCGACCAATTCCTACGTCTGGTATCTGCGCAGCCAGGGATACCGCGCGGTGGGGAGCCATCCCGGCTACGAATGGTTCTACCAGCGCGGCAAAGCCAACGCCAACATGGGCTTTGAAGAATATCTCTTTCAGGAGGACCATTTCGGCGCGCTTGCGGAGGGCGGGATTGCGTCCGACGACATCCTGTTCCCCGAACTCATGCGGCTTTGTGATGGGGAACGCGAGCCGTACTTCTCCTTCACCGTGACCTATCAGGGGCACGGCCCCTACCCGGACGGGGAGAATGTCTGGGGCGGCGATTTTATTGTCAATAACGGCTATTCTGAGCGGGAATACAACATTTTGAACAACTATTTCGGCTCAATAGAGAACACCAGTCGCAACCTGGAAGCGCTGGCGGGCCACCTGCGGCAGAGTGATTCCCCGACCGTTTTGCTGGTGTTCGGCGACCACAAGCCGTGGCTTGGCGACAACGAATCGGTGTACCAGTCTCTTGGGATGCCGGTTGCCTGCGACACGCCGGAGGGCTTCCTCTGCCATTATTCGACCCAATACCTGATCTGGGGCAACGATGCCGCGAAGCGGGCGCTTGGGCGGGAGCTGCGGGGGGATGGCCCTACCATTGGCCCGTCGATGCTGATGTGTACGCTGTTTGACGCGCTCGGCTGGGAGGGCCCGCCGTTCATGCAGGAGCAGCGCGGGCTTATGGAAGCGGGCGTGACGATGTACCACGCGGTCGCGAAAAATGTGCTGATGGACGGCGAGCTGTATGACCTGCCGGAACTGCCGGCCCCGGTTCGTTTTTTGGTGCAGGATTATTTTTGTGATGCATATTATGAGCGGAAGCACTTCGCATATTAGGATAAGCTTTCAGGGGCCCTTCACGGGCTCCTTTTTCGTTTCCATTTTAGGATATTTATAAAGCCGTCTCACTGAAAGCCCTCTGGAAAGCTGGGAGCAGCTGCCGAGTGTGTTCTGGATAGTAGGGCTGCGATATAAATTTATCGAATTACAATAAATATATATTGACATCGTTCCGATTTGTGCTATACTGGATGCAGAAGGAGTTGATCGCAATGAAGCAAAAAGAAATGGCGCGTTGGCTCAAGCTGGTGACCGTGCTTGCGGCGGCGGCGGGCGTATTTTTGGTCGCGGTGCTGATCCCGGCGCTGCTTGACCGCCTGATCCCGGAGGACAGCTGCGCCGCGATCCTCTGGCTGCCGCTTGTCGGGTTCTGCTGGCTGACGGCAGCGCCTTGCTTTGCCTGCCTGTTCCAGTTTTGGGGGATTTGCACGCGGATCGGCGAGGATCGTTCATTTTGCAGCGAAAATGCCGCAGCGCTCAAGCGGATCAGCCAATTCCTGTTCGCGGACTGCGCTTGCTATCTTATTTTGAGCGCGGGAATGGCGGTTTTAGGCGTGATTATCCAAGCGCGGGCGCTGCTGCTGGCCACAATCTTGTTGGTCACAATCCTGCTGGTCGGCGTAACGCTGACGGTGCTTTCCGCGGCGCTTTCGCACCTGATTTTGAAGGCTGCGCAGCTGCAAAGCGACGTGGACCTGACAATTTGAAAGAGGTACTGAAATGGTGTGGATTCGTGACTCCCGGGAGGGGAGCCGGAAGCAGCCGGGGATTACGTTTGCTGAATGTCAAAAGAACGCCATTCGGGAGGCTTTCCAATACAGCGTTAACCCCCATGTTGCGAGAGGGAAGGAGGAGTGCGCGGTATGATTGTTGTAAACCTTGACGTGATGCTTGCGAAGCGGAAAATGAGCGTGACCGAGCTGTCCGAGCGCGTGGGAATAACGATGGCGAACATCTCGATTTTGAAGAATGGCAGGGCGAAGGCGGTGAAGCTGTCAACGCTTGAAAAAATCTGCGCCGCGCTCGACTGCCAGCCCGGCGACCTGCTCGAATGGCGTGCGGAGGCGGGGGAGTGAAGCCGGCCTGTGCGGCGGGAGCGCTGCTGCTGGCCTGCCTGTGCAAAAGCACAACTGCGCTGCTTGGGCTCCGGCTGGCCTATGCGGCGCGTTGGGGGCTTGCGCTGACGGCAGTCGCGGGGGTGTGCGTGCTGTATCTTTTAGATTGTTTTTTGAAAGGGCGCGGCAGAAGGATTGCGTGCGCGGCGGCACTGCTTGTCTGGCTGCCGCTGCTTCTGGCGCGGGCGGTGTGGTGCCGCGAAACGGACTACTATACCTTCACATCGCCCGATGGTTTGCACCGGGTGCAGGTCGAAGAAGCCGATTCGTGGTGCTGCACGGTTGGGCTTCGCAAAGGGCCGTTTCTGGTGCAGCCGCTCGGGGGATATGTAGTGCATAACCTTTCCTGGCCGTTTCATAAGGGTGAAGTTTCGGTTATATTCGGGCAGGGTTCTGTAACGCTCATCTTTCCCGATCAGTCGCCCATACAGCTTGATTTCCCGCAGGAAGGCGGTGGATTATGAACTTTACGAAACCATTTTGCCGCTATCTTTCCACGGTCGCACTGGCCGACTTCGCGGTCGCGTGCATGGCATGGTACGGGAACCGCCTCCCTTCCGTATTTCCCGAGGCTGTTTTTTTGCTGCTCATGCTGCCCGGCGGCATTTTCCTGCTGGGGATGGCCTGCGGCGTGATCTGGGGCGGGGCCTGGGGGCTGCGATGGCGGGTGTTGGCAGGCTATTCGCTTGTGACGCTGCTGCTTTTCCCGCTGCCATATTTCATGGTTTCTGACAGGGAATGGTTTTGGGTTTTCTTTTGGTATGCGAACGGTCAGCAATGTGCCGGTTTCGTGCTGGGCGCATGGGTGCGGATGGACTGCGTGCGTCGCCGGGCGAGGGAAAACGCGTGTGATTGCACAGAGGAGCCGGACGCAGCTGGGAACTGCGAATAGCCCTTCTCCCGTTTTTCACCTGCACTGCTGCGGCTGGTACATGGCCGTGCCTGATCCCCGATCAGGGCCCCGGGCGGGCGCGCAGCCCGCAAACAGGCACAAAAAAGCCAGCCGCAATTGTATGCGGCCGGCTTTTTGCGTTGTTTTAGGTGCGTGGCCCGGATGGGGGGTCACAGCATGAAATAATTTTTGAGCATCTGAGCGACTTCGGCGCGGCTTGCGTGTCCGGACGGGTCAAAGCGGTTGCCTTCCTTGCCGCTGATGATGCTGCTGCCATATGCCCAGCGGACCGCGTCGCGCGCGTACTCGCGGGTGTCGTTGAAGTCGCTGAACGGGGTAGAGTTGATCGGGACGGGGCTGCCCGCGTGCCGCCAGAGGATGACCACCAGCTGTTCACGGGTAACCGCGTCGCCAGGGCCGTAGCTGCCGTTCTCGTAGCCCGCGACGATCCCGGTTGCCGATGCGCGTTTGACAGCATTCTCATACCATGCGCCCGCCGGGACGTCAGGGAAGGTGCTGCCGCCGCCGACCGCAGGCTTGCCCTCGCGGTTGTAAAGGATCTGGGCGAGCATCCCGCGGGAGAGCGGGGTGGACGGTTCAAAGTGGCCGTTGCCCGTGCCGGTCATGAGGCCGTTTGCGATGCAGGCATGCACGCCGTCGTGGTACCACGCCGTAGGCTGCGCGTCGTTAAAGGGCGCAATCGGGCACGAAGCGTCGCGCGGGCAGCTGCCTGCCGTGGTTGTGGAGGGCGTTGTGACCGCAGGCTGTGCAGGCTGCTGGGTCTGGGTCTGCTGCGCCGACTTGGTAAAGACGGCCTTGATGGTGTGCGAGCGGCGGATGTCCTCGAAGGTGTAGGACGAACGCGCGCCGACGCTCTTGCCGTCGACCAGCACATCAGAAATGACGTAGCCGCTCTGCGCGGTGATGGTGTAGGTTTTGTCGCTGCCGCGCTTGACCTCGACGCGGCCCTTGGGGGAGATGCTGCCGCCGGTCCCTGCGGAGGAGGTGATGGTCAGCGTGCTGGAGGAAGAGGAGCCGCCGCTGCTGCCGCCGCCGCTCGGGCGGGACGGTTTAGAGGGCTCAGACGGATTGCTCTTGGTTTTCCAGATCGCATAGACCGTGGTATCCTTCGCGACGGTAATCTTGTCGCCGGGGTTTTTCTGTTCACCGCTGGTGCTGCCGACCGCCCAGTAATTGAACTCCATGCCGGAAGGGGCGGTAAAACCGTTCTGTTTCAGCGTGATTTCCTCGTCCGGCAGCACTTCGGTGTGGCCGCGCATGGTGCCGGAGCCGCCATTTGCGTTGTAAGTAACCTTGAACGTTTCGACAATCTCTTCCCAGTGGGCGTAAAGCGTCATTTTGCTTTTTACGGGGACGTTGTCCTCTTCGGTGATCTTCTCGCCGTCGGTCGGGTCGGTAAACCAGCCGAGGAACTTGTAGCCCTCCCGGGAGGGTTCCGGCATATCCTTGATCGTTTCGGTGCCTGCCTTATCGTAGTACTGATACTTCTCGTCATCGGGCAGCGTACCGTCGTTGGGATCGTATTCGACAACAAACTTGTCGGGGACGACCAGCTGGACTTCTTTTTTCGCATCGTCCCACTGAACCTGGTAAGGCCCGTCGCTCCTGAAAACTGCGCTCTTGTTCTCGTCATCCTTAAACGGCTTTGCAATTGTGACAGGCGCGCCTTCGGTAGGCTTAATCTTGGTGGTCACCCAGATCACCGACTTATCATCTAAAGATGTGTTGGTGTTGCCGTTATTGATGAGCATCCCATCTGTCAGGTAGACATTGCCGCCTTTATTGCCGGAAACCTCGACTGTGCCAGCGACGCGGAAGGTCGGCTGATCGACTTCTTTTTCGCCGCCGTGGTACACGCCGCCGCCGTTCCCGGCTGCGGTATTCCCGGTAATTTTGCCGCCCTCCATGTCGAGCTGGCCGTGGGCGAGATAGATACCGCCTCCGTTCTCGGTTGCTGTGTTATCATGGATGGATGCGTCGGATTTTTTTATCCCGGTGCTCGAACGGGCATAGATACCGCCGCCGTTCTTTGCGGTGTTCCCAAAGATTTCGCCGTTATCTTCTACGGTGAACTGGTCGTTGGCATGATACACGCCGCCGTTCTCGGCTGCGGTATTCCCGGAGATTTCGCTGTCCTCTTCTACGGTGAACTGGCCGTTGGCGTGATACACGCCGCCGCCGTTCTCGGCTGCGGTGTTCCCGGTAATTTTGCCGCCCATCATACGGAACGAGCCGCTGTCATGATACACGCCGCCGCCGTTCTCGTCTGCGTTGTTCCCGGAGATTTCGCCGCCTGTCATGGCGATACCCTTGCCGCTGTCCCATATGCCGCCGCCGTTCTTTTCTGCCTTGTTTCCGGTGATTTTGCCGCCCCTAAAATAGAACTCATCACCCCTGTGCAGTATGCCGCCGCCGTCGCCGGTGGTATTGCCGCCGGTGAGCTTGCCGTCTTTCCCTGTGCTATTGTCGGTCAGGGTGAATATTGCGCCTTGCTCGATCTCGATAACATGGCCGTTCTGCTGCGGGGTGTCCAGGTTACGGGAGAGGGTTTTGCTGTTCAGGTCGAGGGTGATCCCCGCACTGCCGGACGGGACAAGGACGAAACCGCCGGTGCCGAAGCCCTTGCCGCTGCCGAATACGCCAGCCTTGCCGTCAACCGTTTTGGCGGTGATATCTTTCAGCAGCGTAACTGTGCTGCCGGTCGCCGACTCCACCGCGAGCTTCCACATATCCTCGAAGGTGCCCTCATTCGTGACAGTTTCGCCTGTGGGTTTGGTAGTGCTATAACGCGCTTCCGGGTCGTCGGGAGTTGGCGTTTCCTCCTTCGTCCAGTGGGCGTAGAGGGTGGTGTCGCCGGTCGGAATGTCGGTGGATTTGACTTGCTCGCCGCCGTCCGCCTCGGTAAACCAGCCGTCGAAATCGAAGCCTTCGCGGACGGGGGTGCCCAGATCGCCGTAGGGGTTATCCTTTTCAACGTTAATTGTTTTAGTGGGCTGACCGCCGATTGTGCCGCCGTTCGCATCAAGGGTAATCTTGAAGGTCTCCTTCTCCGGGGGAGTCTCTACGTCCTTCCAGATGGCGTATACGTCGGTATTTTCCGTGATGGTGATGTTGTCACTCGGATGCTTTGTAGTACCATCTATGGAACCAATCGCCCAGACATCGAACACCTTGCCGTCAGGAGGGGTGAAGCTGCATTCCGGCAGCGTGAACGCTTCACCATGGGTTGCGGTGTCGTTGGGCATGCTGCCACTGCCCTCGTTCGCATGGAAAGTGATGGTGTAGGTTTTCGCTTCCCAGTGGGCGTACAAATCCATGTTGGAAGTGACCGCTGTCCCTTCCGAGACTTTTTCGCCGCCGGTTGCGGCATCGTACCACCCCTTAAAGTCGTAACCCGTCCGTTCGGGGTCTGGGGTTATGAAGGTCAGAGTGTCGCCGTCCTCGAGCGGATAGGTTTGCGTCTTCGTCTCCTCGGAATCGCTGCCGTCGTTCCAGTGATATGTAACGGTGTAAGTCTTGTCGCCGGTCAGTACGATTTTTTCGTCTATCAACTCGACTTTGTACTTTTCGTCACTCGTGAACTTCGCGCGGTCGCCGTCGCTAGGCGTGTAGGCGGGAGTGCCGCCGCCAACAGCTACGTCTACATTTGTACCCGCAGTCGGTTTGATTTTGGTTTTGACATGGATGTTCGCGTCAGTTGCCAAAGGACTAGTGAGCGTGACGGTTTGCGGGACTTGGTCGGGGTCAAAGACGGAGCTCGTGGTGTGGAGATAAAGGTTAGCTGGGTATAGGGTGTTTGGCTCGTTCTTAAGATTGCAGGTATTATTAAAAATTTTCAAGCTGCCAGAGATGTTTAATGTCACCCCCGCAGATACGGAAACAGCACCCCTAGAGTCTATCAAATCTGTCTTGTAAACAACGTCTGTGTTTCCAGTAATCGTAACATCGGACAGATTAGCAGACCCATTGGAGCCATGGATAGACACGGCACTACCTTGGTACGCCGTGTTCCCGGAAATTGTTCCACCGCTTATGGTGAACGTCTTGCTATTAGCCTGAATACCGCCACCCATCGACGACTGGATCGTCCCTGCATTATTACCGATAATTTCACCGCCGGTCATTGTAAAATTATTGGCACTCTTCGAATAAATGCCGCCGCCCCCGCCAGAAGTATTATTTTTGATTTTACCGCCAGAGAGCGTGAATAAAGCCGCTGAATAAACACCGCCGCCGTAGTATTCGTAGAAGCTTTTATCAGAAAGCAAATCATTAGATGCTGTGTTCGCACTGATTTCACCGTCGGACATAGTGAAATTCCCTTTACTATAGATACCGGCACCTTGGAATGCTGTGTTATTACTGATTTTACCGCCGCTCATTGTAACATTAACGCCGTTAAAGGCGTAAACGCCGCCGCCGATAAAACTTGCATTGCCGGTGATCTCACCGCCGGTCATTGTGAAAGAACTGTTGCTGGATGGAAAGGCGACGCCGCCGCCCTTATAACGATTGCCGTCATCTACCGTTGGGACAGCACTGCTCGGAGCGGCTTTGTTCCCAGTGATCTTGCCGCCCGCCATTGTGAAGTCGCCGGCCATTACAAGAATGCCGCCGCCAGGGTACGTTGCAGTGGATTCGTTGTTGCCGCCCGTGATTTGGCCACCGCCGATAGAATCCTGGAGGGTGAAAGTCGCAGGAACACCGCCAGCGCTCTGAGCCGCCTCAGTGCTAACCTGAATGACATAGCCATGTTCTATTGCGGTGGTTAAGCCACGGTCAAGCGTGTACCCGTTCAGGTCAAGGGTAATTGTTTTATCGTCCGGGACGAGAATAAAGCCGCCTTCGCCGAAGCCGTCGCCTGCTGCGTTACCGAAGCTGCCGTCTGTTGCGGTCACGTCCTGAAGCAGCTTGACAGTGCCGCCGTTTTCTGCGGCGTTGTTCCACATCGCTTCAAACGTGCCCGTTTCTGTATTTGTCCCGTCGCTGTACTCTGCCTCGGCACCTTCAGCTGTCGCCTGGGCGATGGCCTGCCACGATGCATAGAGGGTGTGGTTGCTTCTCGGGGTGATCGCATCGCCGTTTTTCACTTCGGCCCCAGAGCAGTCCTGCTCCCGATACCAGCCGCCGAAGGTGTAACCGTCTTTCTGAGGGCTCGCGGGCAAGCCGGAGTAGGTTTCCTGGCTTGCCGGGTATGTGATTTTGTCTGTATGGAGTGTGCTGGCTGTGCCACCCATCAGGTTCAGGGTGACAACGGTTTCGGTCCCCACCGGCTGCGAAGGCGCGGTTTCCGGAGCCTGTACAGGCTCCGGCTCTGATCCCTTGACGGGATCAGAAGCAAGCCTTAGCACGACCTTCCCGTTTACCAGCGCGGTTTCCAGCCCCGCGTCGCTCGTAAACCGCTTGGTGTCGGTCTCGGTCAGCTGCCCTGCCGCCGCCGTGACCGGAGCGCCCGGCTGCGGGGCCGAAGCGGTGGTCACGCCGATGCGCGCGCCGTTGCCCAGCCCGGCGGGGACCGCAACGGTACGCCCCGCGCTCAGGAATACGTTGTTCGCCTTGCCGCCGGCGGTGTTCCCCGTTATGGTCACAACGCCCTTTGCCGACACGGTGCCCGCGTTGTAAACGCCGCCGCCGGAAACCGCCGCCTTGTTGCCGCTGATGGTCACGCCGTCCAGCGCCAGCTTGCCCGCGGCAAACGCGCCGCCGCCGCTCGCGGTGGTGTTGCCGCCGGTGATCTTGCCGCCGCCCTTGCTGTCCGTAAGCGTCAGCACTGCGCCGCTGCCGACGTACAGCACGCCGCCGCCCTCCCGCGCCGCCGCGCCCGCAAGCCCGCGGTCGATCGTATGCCCCGCAAGGTCAATCGTGACCTCGCCGCGCGGCAGGTTGATCCGCCCGCCCGCGTCAAAGCCCTTGCCGCTGCCAAAGCTGCCGTCCTTCGCGGTGACGTTGCGCGTCAGCGTCACCGTGCCGCCGCGCCCGGCCTCCGCAATCGCGTTCCAGGCCTTTTCAAAGGAAGCCTCGGCAACCGTGCCGCTGCCGGGGATCTGGTAGCGGGCCTGGTCGGTTTCGCGCTTGTCAAGGGGGCTGCCGTCCAGCAGCGCCAGCGCCTGGGCCGGCAGCATTGAAAGCAGCAGGCAGGCGCTCAAAAACAGGCTGAATAACCGTTTTTTCATCTCTTTAGCCCTCCGATTTTATACAGGTTCTTCCTCTCTATTATACGGTCGGGGACGGCCCCTGTCAAGCCTGAAAGCGCCGCCGCGCGCGCGGGCAGCCTTCCGGCGCTTGCCGCCTGCTTTCCGCAAACAAAAAGAGCAGCCCCGGGGCTGCTCAGACCCCGGGGCGCTCTTCATAAAAAGGTAGGATAGAGAGAGTAGAAAGCATTTGTAAGCAGCTGCGGGAAATCTGCTTCCCCCGCTGCTCAGAAAGGGGGAACATGGCCGGCGGCGCTTTCCATGTCCGCCTGACCATGAATTAAGTATACAAAACAATTGTGTATAAATGATGTATATTCTTTGAAGTTTCCGAAACAATTTCCCTTGCGTATTTTTGCCGGGAATGGTAAAATAGGCTGTGAAACCAGAAGGGAGAATGCAGCTTTGGCAGACTTGAGAAAAGAAATTGAAAACCGCCGGACCTTTGCGATCATTTCGCACCCCGACGCAGGCAAAACGACCATCACCGAGAAATTCCTGCTCTATGGCGGGGCGATCCAGGAGGCGGGCATGGTCAAGGGCAAGAAGAATTCCCGCCATGCGGTTTCCGACTGGATGGAGATCGAAAAGCAGCGCGGGATTTCGGTGACCTCCTCGGTCCTGCAATTCCATTATAACGGCTGCTGCATCAACATCCTGGACACCCCGGGGCATCAGGACTTCTCCGAAGATACCTACCGCACCCTGATGGCCGCGGACAGCGCCGTC
This sequence comes from Clostridiaceae bacterium, assembly GCA_009911355.1. Lineage (GTDB taxonomy): Bacteria > Bacillota > Clostridia > Oscillospirales > Butyricicoccaceae > QXXE01. Next base: position 51,999 of record QXXE01000021.1, read on the forward strand.
ATGGTCATCGACGCGTCCAAGGGCGTCGAGGCGCAGACCCGCAAGCTGTTCAAGGTCTGCGTGATGCGGGATATCCCGATCTTTACCTTTATCAATAAGATGGACCGCGAAGCGCGCGACCCCTACGAGCTGCTTGAGGAGATCGAGAACGAGCTGGGCATCGGGACCTTTGCGGTCAACTGGCCGATCGGCTCGGGGCGCGAGTTCAAGGGCGTATACGACCGTATGGACGAGGAGGTCATCGCCTTCGAGGGGGTGGACGCGCGGCATGAGGTCGCCGCGACCCGGATGCGCTTTGGCGAAGAAGCGCTGAAAGCGGCGCTCACCGATTTGCAGTACCAGACGCTTGCCGACGATATCGAGCTGCTCGCGGGCGCGGGTGACGAATTCGACCTCGACGCGGTGCGCCACGGCAGGCTGTCGCCGGTGTTTTTCGGTTCGGCGCTCACCAACTTCGGCGTAGAGCCGTTCCTGAAAAAATTCCTCACCATGACCACCCCGCCATTGCCCAGGAAATCGGATATCGGCGTGATCGACCCGTTTGACAGCCATTTCTCCGCCTTTGTGTTCAAGATCCAGGCCAATATGAACAAGGCGCACCGCGACCGCATCGCCTTCATGCGCATCTGCTCGGGCAAGTTCACGCGCGGCGAGGACGTGTGGCACGTGCAGGGCGGCAAAAAAATCCAGCTGGCGCAGCCCCAGCAGCTGATGGCGCAGGACCGCTCCATCGTGGACGAAGCCTATGCGGGCGACATCATCGGCGTGTTTGACCCCGGCATTTTTGCAATCGGCGACACGGTCTGCTCGCCGGACAAAAAATGCACCTTCTCCGGCATCCCGACCTTTGCGCCCGAGCTGTTTGCGCGCGTGCGCCAGAAGGACACCCTCAAGCGCAAGCAGTTTGTCAAGGGCACGACCCAGATTGCCCAGGAAGGCGCGATCCAGATTTTCCAGGAGCCGAATACCGGCATGGAAGAGGTGATCGTCGGCGTGGTCGGCGTGCTGCAGTTTGAGGTGCTGGAATACCGCTTGAAAAATGAATATAATGTAGACATTGTCCGCGAGATGCTCCCCTATGAGCATCTGCGCTGGATTGCGAACGACCCGGAGGGCTTCGACCCGAAGGCGCTCAAGCTGACCAGCGACACCAAAATCGTGCAGGACTTTGACGGCAGCCTGCTGCTGCTGTTCTCAAGCCCGTGGAACATCACCTGGGCGCTCGACCATAACGAGGGGCTGGAGCTGCGCGAATTCTCAGAAAACGCGTTTTAAGCCGGGATGGCAGTGCAGGAGATCCGCTGCGCGGCGGCGCTGAACCATGTGCAGTCGCGCTTTCTGCCCTATTCGTGGGACCTGAACCCCTACCGGGGCTGCGCGCACGGCTGCCGCTACTGCTTTGCGCTCTATTCGCACGGCTACATGGGCGACGGCAGCGGGGATTTCTATCATGACCTGTATGTCAAGGCCAACATTGCAGAACGGTTGGAGCACGAACTGTCGCGGCGCTCGTGGGCGGGCGAGCTCATTAACATCGGCGGCGTGACTGACAGCTACCAGCCCGCCGAAGCGGAATACCGGCTGATGCCGGAGATCCTGCGGCTGATGATCAAATACCGCAACCCGGTAATCATTTCCACAAAGTCCGACCTGATCCTGCGCGATTTCGACCTGATCGCCCGGCTTTCGGAGGTTGCGGCGGTCAATATCGCGGCAACCATCACCTGCGCGGACGAGCGGGTGCGGGAGCGGCTGGAGCCCGGCGGCGTGCCGTCCGCGCGGCGGTTTGAGGTGCTGCGCGCCTTTGCGGATACCCGCGCGTGTACCGGCGTGCACCTGATGCCCATCATCCCCTTCCTGAACGACAGCCGTGCCAGCCTGTCCGCCGTCATTGCGGGCGCGCGGCAGGCGCGGGTGGATTACCTGTTGCCCGGGATGCTGAACCTGCGCGGCAGGACACGGGAGGTGTTCCTGCGCTTTCTCGGCGAGGAGTTCCCGCAGTGCAGCGGGCCGCTGCGCAGGCTCTACAGGGATCAAAACGCAAAAAAAGCCTACCGGAACGCGCTGATGCGCTGGCTGCGCGCCGAAACCGCCGCGCAGGGGGTATCGCTGGACCATCTCGGGCCGCTGCGGCGGCTGCTCGCGGGCGACGAGCAGCTGTCGCTGTTTTGAACAAAAACCGACGGCAAAATTTTTCAAAAAAGTAACAGCGGAAAGATAGGAATTTTTCTCAGGCTGTGGTATAATGGATTTGTAAGGGAAAAGCTTCCGCGGCAGCCTGCCGCTGCGGGGCTTTGCGTTTTGCCAGGGCAGGGCGTGCGTGCCTCTGCCGGGGCGTTTACACCAAAGGTTGTGGGGGGCCTCCGGGCGCAGCCCTGCATGCGGATATAGATAGGAGAAATGGCTTATGAGGAAATGGAAAATCGGGCTGCTTGGGGCGGTTGTGATGTCGGGCGTCATGCTGGCGCCGGTATTCATGACCGGCGCGACCTCTGGGGCGGTGTCCGACCGTACCCCCGCCGTGCGCGATCCCATTGTGGAAGCCGACCCGGATTATATTGCGTTCCAGGTGGGCAACAGCTATGGCGTGAAGGAACACGCCCGGTATGCGCTTGGGGGCAGCGTAAAGCCCTTTGTGGATGAGAGCAGCCGCGTACAGGTGCCGCTGCGCGCCGCGGGGGAGGGCATCGGGCTGACCGTGACCTTTGACGAGGGCACCCAGCTTGCCACGCTGACCGACGGCAAGCTGACCGCAACGCTGACCGTCGGGATCCCCCAGATGACCGTGGGCGAGGAGATTATCGACCTGCCGACCGCGCCGGTCGTGCAGGACGGCAGTACATATATCCCGGCGCGCGCGCTGGAAAATATCGGCGGCTGGTCGCTGGAATACCTGCCCGACGACAAGGGCGGCTATATTATCTTCAAGACTTCCCCGGACGCGGATGTCACGGCAGAGGTTTCCAATCTGCTCGGGGCGTCGACCACCCAGTACCTTGCGGGGGGGCTGCTTGTGCGCAGCGGCTCGGACAAGGCGCTTGCGCATGGCACGGAGGTCAGCTTCTCCGGCATGGCCACCTTTGACGACGATACCAGCCTGTATTTCCCGCTGGTGGAGAGCGTGGAAGCGATGGGCGGCACGGTCGCTGTGACAGGCGGCAAGGCCGAGGTGCAGCTGGGCGACCGCACCGCGTCGCTGGATATTGAAAAGAATACCGCCACGGTTGACCGTTCCCCGGAAGCGGGCGAGAACTTTGCCCTGCATGAGCTGGAAAGCGTGATCTATGTTTCCGACGACCTGCTTGCGGCGCTGCTTGGGATGCATAAGACCGTGCTGGGCGACGGCGTGATTGCGTTTACCGTCGCGGCGCTGGACGGATACCCCGACCAGGAGGAGGCGCTCCGCGCGCGCGGCGCGGCGCTTGCCGAGCAGAAGCCCAAGGTCAGCGTGCCCGAGGCCGAGCATTATGTCGCGCTCACCTTTGACGACGGCCCAACCGGGCAGTCGGAAGGGCTGACCGCGCGGCTGCTGACCGCGCTCAACGAGCGCGGCGCGCACGCAACCTTCTTCATGTGCGGCTACCGGGTGAAGGACTTCCATGCGGTGCTGGACCGCTACTTGGAAGAGGGCCATGAGATGGGCAACCATACGATGGATCACAAATCGCTGACCAAGCTGTCTGTCAGCGGCATCCACGAGCAGGTGGACGGCAACAGCGAGCTGATCGAGTCCTACGCAGGCGAAAAGCCGACGGTTATGCGGCCCACCGGCGGCGCATACAATGATACGGTCAAGGCGGAGATGGAAAAGAGCGGCCTGCCGATCATCCTATGGAGCCTGGATACGCTGGACTGGCAGAGCCGGGATGCGGCGAGCGTTGAACGGAAGATCCTGAACAATGTGCAGGACGGCGACATCATCCTGATGCACGACCTCTACGAATCGACCTATACGGGTGTGCTGAACGCGGTCGACAAGCTCAAGGATCAGGGTTATGCGTTTGTGACAGTCTCCGAGCTTGCTGCGATCAAGGGCGTAACGCTCGAGCCTGGCAAGGTCTATACCTCGTTCCGATGAGCAGAACAAAAAAACGGCTTCCTGCGGGGGCCGTTTTTTTTTGCGCCCCTGAATAGCGCCGGGAATGCACGCCTGCCGCAGGGGGGCAAACTCTGACAAAAAGCTGGGGAAGTATTTGTTGCTTTCGCGCAAATGTATCAGGATGGGGAAATTCTGGTTGACGGATGGTGATGTTTATGGTATATTTAGAAGAAGAAAGACCGAAAATTGTCAAACACTTTATCAAAATCTGTTCATGCGTTGGCGATCGCCGGTTCTTCATGCCTTACCGGGAGGGCAGTCAGCCGCCCTCCTGCATGTTCCGGCCCCGTTCCCGTATGCCCCAGGCGCCTCCCGGGGCATTGGCGGGCGTCCTGAAACCGGGGCCGGTATTTTTTCCGGACATGGCATCCCGCCGGGGGGCTCCCGGCCAAGCAAATAGATTTAACACAAAGGAGACTTGAACATGGATTTCAAACTGACCCGTGAGCAGGAACTGGTCCGCAAAACGGTGCGGGATTTCACCGAGAACGAAGTGAAGCCGATCGCGGCGGAAACCGACCTCACCTGCGAATACCCCCGCGCAAACATTGAAAAGCTGTTTGACATGGGCGTGATGGGGATGATCGTGCCCAAGCAGTACGGCGGCGCAGGTGCAGACGACCTGTGCGGCTCGCTTGCGATCGAGGAGCTTTCCAAACAGTGCGCTTCCACCGGCGATATCGTTGCGACCCACAACGGCCTCTGCTGCGGCCCTATCATCCAGCACGGCACCGAGGAGCAGAAGGAGAAGTACCTGCGGATGCTCACCGAGGGGCATAAGGTCGGTGCGTTCGCGCTGACCGAGCCGGACGCGGGCTCCGATGCGTCCAAGGGCAAGTGCACCGCCATCCTTGAGGGCGACCATTATGTCCTCAACGGCTCCAAGATCTTTATCACGAACGGCTATGTCGCAGAGGTTTTCGTTGTTTTCGCCATGACCAACCCGGCGCTCGGCACCAAGGGCATTTCCGCGTTCATCGTTGAGAGCTCCTTCCCTGGCTTCTCGGTCGGCAAGCACGAGAAGAAGATGGGCCTGCACGGCTCGCCCACGGCGGAAATCGTGTTCACTGACTGCATCGTGCCGAAGGAGAACCTGCTGGGCAAGGAAGGCAAGGGCTTCGCGATCGCCATGCAGACCCTGGACGGCGGGCGTATCGGCATTGCTGCGCAGGCGCTCGGCATCGCAGAGGGCGCAATGAACGAGGCGGTTGACTTTGCAAAGAGCCGCGTCCAGTTCGGCAAGCCGGTTTCCAAGTTCCAGAACAGCCAGTTTGTTTTTGCGGATATGCACGTTGCGATTGAAGCGGCGCGCCTGCTGACCTATAAGGCGGCGATCATGAAGACCGCCGGCGAGCGCTTTACGCTGGACGCCGCGACCGCGAAGCTGTTCGCGTCCGAAGCCGCGATGAATATTACTACAAAGGCCGTGCAGATGTGCGGCGGCTATGGCTATACGCAGGATTACCCGGTTGAACGCATGATGCGCGACGCCAAGATCACCGAGATCTACGAGGGCACTTCCGAAATCCAGCGCGTCGTTATTTCCGGCAACATTCTCGGGAAGTAAGGAGGATACATCATCATGAAAGTTATCGTATGTGTAAAGCAGGTCCCGGACACCTCCGGCAAGGTTGCGGTCAACCCCGACGGCACCCTGAACCGCGCTTCTATGGCAACCATCATCAACCCTGACGACAAGAACGCTGTTGAAGCGGCGCT
>QXXE01000001.1 GCA_009911355.1 Clostridiaceae bacterium
CGGGGTGCAGGGGCGGAGCCCCGCCGGGTGCAGGGCAGAGCCCTGCCGCCCGCCGCGCAGGCGCGGGGTGCAGGGGCAGAGCCCCGTCGGGTGCAGGGCAGAGCCCTGCCGCCCGCCGCGCAGGCGCGGAGCCCCTCAGGCGCACGATATGATACCACCTAGAAGGAGCTGCAACAGTGAACGAACAAACAAAAATCCGCAACTTTTCGATTATCGCCCACATCGACCACGGCAAATCAACCCTGGCCGACCGCATCCTCGAGCAGTGCGAGGCCGTCACCCAGCGCGAAATGGAGGAACAGCTGCTCGACAACATGGATCTGGAACGCGAGCGCGGCATCACCATCAAAGCCCGCGCCGTCTCCATGGACTACAAAGCCGACGACGGCCAGGTTTACCGCCTGAACCTCATCGATACCCCCGGCCACGTGGACTTTAACTACGAGGTTTCACGCTCGCTCGCCGCCTGCGAAGGCGCCCTGCTCGTCGTCGACGCCGCGCAAGGCATCGAGGCCCAGACGCTTGGCAACACCTACCTCGCCCTAGAACACGACCTCGAAGTAGTCCCAGTAATCAATAAAATCGACCTGCCCGCCGCCGAGCCGCTGCGCGCAAAGCAGGAAATTGAGGACATTATCGGTATCCCCGCGATGGATTCCCCCGAAATTTCTGCGAAAATGGGTACAAATATCCGCGACGTGCTTGAGCGCATCGTCAGCGATATCCCCGCCCCCTCCGGCGACCCGGACGCGCCGCTGCGCGCCCTCATCTTTGACAGCCAGTACGACCCCTACAAGGGCGTAATCGTCTATATGCGCCTGATTGACGGCAGGGTTGCACCGGGCACGCGTGTGAAAATGATGGCGACCGGCGCGGAGTTCCAGGTGCTGGAATGCGGCACGATGCAGCCGCTTGGGCTGCTGCCGCAAAAAGAGCTTGCCGCGGGCGAGGTGGGTTATTTTACCGCTTCGATCAAGAACGTTGCGGACACCCGCGTGGGCGATACCATCACCGAAGCAGCGCGGCCTGCCGAACAGCCGCTTCCCGGCTACCGCCCGGCGCAGCCGATGGTGTACTGCGGCATTTATACCGAAGACGGCTCGAAATACCCCGACCTGCGCGACGCGCTCGAAAAATTGCAGCTGAACGACGCGGCGCTTTCGTTCGAGCCCGAGTCGTCGATCGCGCTGGGCTTCGGCTTCCGGTGCGGCTTCCTGGGGATGCTGCATATGGAGATTATACAGGAACGGTTGGAGCGCGAATTTGACTTGGATCTGGTCACGACGCTGCCGTCTGTGGTTTATAAAATTGTCAAAACGGACGGGACGGAGGTTTCGGTGGACAACCCGCATGACTATCCTGACCCGGGGCAGATTGCGGAAGCGCGGGAACCGTTTGTGCGTGCGGCGATCATCACGCCGCAGGAATTTGTGGGCAACATCATGCCGATGTGCCAGGAGCGCCGCAGCGTGTTTAAGGATATGAAGTACCTGGACAGCACGCTGGTCGAGCTGCATTATGAAATGCCGATCAACGAGATTATTTATGACTTTTTCGACGCGCTGAAAGCCCGCACGAAGGGTTACGCGTCGCTTGACTATGAATTCTGCGACTACCGCGCGAGCGATCTTGTGAAGGTCGACCTGCTGCTCAACGGCGACCAGGTAGACGCGCTTTCCTTCATTGTCCATCGGGAAAAGGCGTATGGCCGTGCGCGGCGCATTTGTGAAAAGCTGAAAGAGAACATTCCGCGCCAGTTGTTCGAGGTGCCGGTGCAGGCGGCGATTGGGGGGAAGATCATCGCGCGGGAGACGGTAAAGGCGATGCGGAAGGATGTGCTGGCGAAGTGTTACGGCGGCGACATCACGCGCAAGAAGAAGCTGCTGGAAAAGCAAAAGGAAGGCAAGAAGAAGATGCGGACGCTGGGGACGGTACAGCTGCCGACGGAAGCCTTCATGGCGGTACTCAAACTAGACGAAGAATAACCGGCGGGCTCTGCTCTCCGGCGGGCTCTGCCCTCTGGCGGGGCTCTGCCCCTGCACCCCGCTGGGGCTTCCGCCCCAGACCCCTGAGATGCTGCCGCATCTCTCCTCGCCTGCGGGCGGGACGGGGGATTGGGTTTTTCGCTTTTTTGGTGCGCAGTGGACCAGCCCGCCATTATGACAGCGGGCTGGTCGGCTTTCGTTGGCGCACTGGTGCAGAAACCGTTTCAGCTCTCCCGCACGGAACCGGCTGGCACAACGACGCCAGCCGGTTCCGCGCTTATGCAAGTGCTTTGCGCGCTGCGCGCCTTTCTGCGAATGGGTATAGCCTTTAACTTTATATTTTCAGGAGTCAATATGCTCGGACTTTATTTTCATATTCCGTTCTGCGCGTCCAAGTGCGCCTATTGCGATTTTTATTCCTTTCCCGGCTCTGCCGCGCAGATGGATGCTTATACCGCTGCGCTCTGCGGCCGTTTGCGCAGTTTCCCGGCGCAGCCGGTGGACACGGTTTATTTTGGCGGCGGCACGCCCTCCCTGCTCGGCGGGGAGCGCATCGCAGCCGTTTTGTCAGCTGCCCGCAGGCATTTTAATATCACTCCGGATGCGGAAATTACGGTCGAATGCAACCCGGACAGCATGGATGATGCGTTGCTCAGCGCGCTTAGTGCCGCGGGGGTAGGGCGGCTTTCCATCGGCGTACAGTCTGCGCATGAGGATGAGCTGCGCCTGCTCGGGCGGCGGCACACCTTCCCGCAGGCGCGGCAGGCCGTGCTTCTTGCGCGGACGCATGGCTTCCGGAATCTGTCGCTCGACCTGATGTACGGCTTGCCGGGACAGTCCACCGAAAAGTTTCTTGAATCCGTCGAAAGGGTGCTGGAACTGCGTCCGGAGCATCTGTCCTGTTACGGATTGAAGTTGGAAGAGGGTACGCCGCTGCACCGTGCGCAGCCCGTGCTGCCAGACGACGACGCGCAGGCGGATACCTATCTCGCCCTATGCCGCAGGCTCGCGGCGGCAGGCTTTGTGCATTACGAAATCTCAAACTTTTGCAAGCCGGGCTTCCGCGCCCGCCACAATGAAAAATACTGGGATTTGTCGGAGTATCTGGGGATCGGTGCGGCGGCACATTCCTTTCTCGATGGACGGCGGTTTGCCTTCCCGCGTGATGCGTCGGCGTTCATCGGCGGCGCATCCCCGGAGCCCGAGGAAGCAGTCGGGAGCTTTGACCCGCGTGCAGAGTACCTGATGCTGCGCCTGCGCACCTCAGATGGGATCTGCCGCGCCGATTATCAGCGGCGGTTCGGCGATTTTACGCCTGTCGAACAGGTGCTGCGTCCGTTGGAGCGCTGCGGGCTGGCTGCCTGCACAGTGGACGGATGCCATCTGACCGAGCAGGGGTTCCTGGTCTCAAACGCCATCATTTCCCAGCTGATTTAGAGCCTGTTCCATAATCAGGCACGCGCATGGCCTGCAAAATATAGCCCTTGTGGTTGTATAAAGATACAATTTTTGTGGGCAAAGATTATGCAAACCAACAAATTGTCGAAAATTGTCGAAAAAGCTTTGACGAGGAGCAACAGAATGTGTATGATTATAATAAGGTGAAATTTTTGCAACTGTGGGGAAAGTTTGATGTGGAAGGCGAAAGGAGTGGCGCTGCTTTGTCTGCTGGCGCTTGGCTGCTTTATTGTGGCTGGCGCGATGTCCATGAGCGAAGCGGTTTCATATGATCAATATTTCGCATCGGCTTATGAGCAGGATTTTGACAGCCTCGAGATGGATATGCCGTTTTTATACCGCGCGTTTGCGGAGGACGGGCTGCATGGGGCGGAGACGCCCGGCTGGGATTCGGAAGAAGAAGGACGCGCACGTGCGGAGATGCTGCTATATTGTGTGCTTTATGAGCGCATCCAGGCGCCAGACTTGCAGCTTGCCGCACAGGTTCGCAGCGAAGCCCTTCAAGCGGTACTCCTGAAGCGGGTAATGCCCGAGCCGCTGTATCCGGAAGAAATCTATCTGCCGCTTGAAGACCTCGACCCCGCAATGCTGGAAAACTGTCTGGAAACGGTCGCGGCGGCCGGGGAATTGGAGGTGCTGCAATCCGCGATCTGGGGATGTGAGATCGATCTTGCCCTAGCGGGGGATTTGTGCGGATACGCCCGCCTTTTCAGCGAACTGGAAGCAATCCCGCTGTACGATGACGACCTGTGCGCGCTGCTCTACGAGCTATATCTTGCCGCGCCGGACAGCAGTCTGGGGAAAGCGGCATACCACCTTGAATTTACGATCGAAAGCCTGCGGCTGCGGGACGATATTTTTTCGTGCGTCTGTGAGATGGGGGACGGTCTGGAAGGGATGTTTTCCGGCTCTATGGAACTGATTTGGCAGGCCCTTCTGGAAAGCTGGGAGACCGACGGCGTTTCTTTTGCGGGGATTCCCGCGCGGGGTTCGGAAGCCGCAGAATGGCTTGCGGGCTCGAAACCCGCGGCAATGCGCTGGGATTTGCAGCAATTGTGTCAGATAGAAGACTTTGCAAAGCGAAAGGTTGCGGAGGGCGCGGACAACCTTTTCTTATGGGAGGATGTGCCCGAAGCGCGGCGTTTTTGCCAGAAGGTAGATTTTCTAAGCCAAGTGCGGCATTTTGGCCTGCGCCTGCTTTCGCTGGATGCTGACGCAATGGCGCGGGATGCAGCGGTCCGGGAAAACCTGTTTTGCTTCCCGGAAGCTGCGTTTGCGGCGTTTACAGAGGATTTGGCGGCCTTTCTTGAGGATTTTGCGGCGGTTGGCGAGCAGAAAGCCCTTTCAAGGCATAACGACTTTTTAGCACATACCTTTGAGCAGGATGCTGAATGGGAGGGGATCTGCCCTGAACCTGTGGAACTGCCGGAGGTTTCCGTACCGGAGGCCCGGGAGCGGATGCGGAATACGGCGGCGCGGTGGCTGCGGGTGACGTTGCGGCTGTCACAGGAATTTGCCTGTCTGACAGTTGGCGGGAGCCTTGCGCTGCATGTGGAAACAACGCCGGAAGGGGTTCCGGTCACATGGGAAAGCAGCGATGAAACAGTCGCAATGGTTGACGCAGACGGGTTTGTAACAGCCTGTGGGAGCGGGTCGGCGGAGGTTTCGGCGGTCTGCGGGAATGGGATTTCCGAAAGCTGCGAAATTACGGTTTTTGCGGACAATTCGGACGATTTGAACGGCGATGGCCGGATAGATGGGGCCGATTTGCAGATTTTATTGGAGCAGCAGGCCGAGAAAGCGGCGCAGATGGGAGCAGAGCCGGAAGCCGTTTCTGCGGAGCGGCTGGCGGCGCTTGCGCAGCTGCTGTATGGGGATGGTTCTGCGGCAGGTGCCGCAGGCGCAGGGGCTTCCTTGGGGAAGGCCGAAACGGGCAAGGATGGGACCATTTCAATACCGGTTTTCGCGGCGCAGGATTCGGAGGCTTCCGCGGTTGTGGCGGCGGTGGAATACGATGCGGAAAGATTGGCGTTAGGAGAGATTCAGACACCGGAAAAACCCGGCGGGACGGTCTGCGTCAGACAGGGAGAAGGGAAGGTTGGGTTCGCATGGTATGAGACTGGCACGGGCATGCCGGATCAGCCATTAACGCTGTGTTTCAAGGCGGCGGATAAGGAACTGTCAGGGCTGACAGAGGTCACGTTAAAGGGCAGCGCGGCTGGCGGCGCGGAGGAGCGCGCTTTTGAGAGCCAGATAACGGTCTCGGTCGGGGAGCCTGCATTCCGAGCGCAGATTGACCGGGTGGAATTCCGGAATGGGCAGCTTAGCTGCCGCGTCCTGAGTACGGAGGAACTGCAAGGAACGGTATCGCAGCTGCTCACGGTGTTCTCAAAAAATGGCTTTGTGACAGGGTATTGGCCGGGGACGGCGGTGCTGTCGCAGAACAATTTGTTTACAATCACCGGAGAAGTCCCGGAATATGACTGCATACAGCTCTTTCTGGTCACAGCGGAGCAGTGGGAGCCAATTTCAGAGATGGTCGAAGTGGCAGGTCAACAATAAACATAAAACATAAAAAATAAAAAGGCATGGTTTCCAGAGCGATTTGGAAACCATGCCTTTTTATCGTGCTGTGAATTTCACATAATCTGATTTTGCCTTTCGTCCCGCCCGCAGGCGAGATGAAGTTTTTACTCGATTTTTTTACAAAAAAATCGCGGGGTGCAGGGGCAGAGCCCCGCCGCTCGCCGCGGAGGCGCGGGAGTCCAGAGGGCAGCGCCCTTTGGCGCCCGCTGCGGAGGCGAAGCTATTCCTCTGTGGGGGCTCCGATCGGGGCCGCGAGCTCCTTTTCCAAATCTGCAATCAGCGGCTCGATTTTGTTTAGCTCACTGCGCAAATGCGATTGGTAGTCCTTCATCGCATCCAAGTCCTTTTCCAGCATCAGCAGACGTTTGCCATTGTCCTCAAGCGCGCGAAGCTGGCGGTCACGCGTGTCCTGCGGAGAGGGAAACAGCCAACTGAGCAGCAGCGAAAAGACTACGCCGATCCCAGTGTCCAGAATCCGTGCGAAAACATAGGCGAAATGAGCGGGGTCGGATACCGTGTAAATCACCACAAAAAAGACCACCGCGCCAGGCTGCAGCCCGCCGTAAGCACGGGTCAGCTGGCAAATATACATCAGCAGGAGCAGGCCGAGCGACAAGTAAAGCCACTGTGGGACGATTTTGCTGTATTCGTGGTACAGCAGGTAGAAGGGCAGCGAGACAAGCCCGCCAATCAGCGTGCCAATGAAACGGTTGCCCCCTGACTGCATCCCGCCTTGGATGCGGTTCCCCATCCCGAAAACTGCACCAATGCAGGCAAAACAGGCCGAACGGTCGAAAAAAGAATAGATAATCGCAATCAGCGTTGCAGAAATGACGGTTTTGATCGTCCGCCCGCCGATGGGCGGCAGTTGCATTTTTTTCATGTGTTCCCCCTGCGTGTTCCATTTTCCGCGCGCGATGGAGAGCAGAAGCCATCGCAGCGGCCTGCCTTATTATACCCCTTTTTTCGGCAGGCTTCAACTCCTTTCGACACGCTTGGGCCGCGGCCCTGCGCGGGCGGCGCCAGGGGGAAGAGGCACCCTGGCGCCTGCTGCGGAAGCGGACCCGCCGGAGCGTACCTGCGCGCCGGGCGGGGCTGCACAAGCCCGACGCGCTGCGGCGCAGGGGCTTTTTGAATCCCGCCGCAAAGCCGCAGGCGCAGCACAGCACAAAAGGGCCGCATACGTTTCGTATGCGGCCCTTCCTGTATACCGTAATTCCGCTTTGTACCGTGTATTTAGCTGTTACTCGCAGTCGACCCAGCTGCTGCCGTTTTCTACCGACTTCAGGCAGGCGGCAACCATTGCATAGCTTTTGAAGTTGTCCTCAAGCGTGGTCTCGGGGGTGCTGTCCTGCTCGATGCAGTCCATCATCATGTGGAAGCCATACGCAAACTCGGTCTGTGCCATTTCGGGCTTGTCGAGCTTTACGCCCGCCTGCGCGCCGGAAGCCATCACAACAGCTTCGTTCTTCTGATGCGCGTAGAACCAGACGTCGTCGTTCGCGTCAAGCCGCAGGCAGCCCTTGGAACCGGTCAGGATAAAGTCGCCGTCCCAGGAGGTCTCGCAGCCGCGCGCCGCCCATGAGCCTGTGTAGGCTGCCTGCACGCCGCCGTCCAGCGCCAGCAGGGCTTCGGTGCTCGGCCGGCCGTCAAAGGCCGACCACGACGGGCGGTAGCTGCGGCAGCATACCGATTTGCAGTCCTTGCCGGTGAAGAACCGCAGCAGGTCGAAATGGTGGATGCACACGTCTTCCAGCAGCGGCTGCGCCAGCCCCGCGCGGTAGCCCTGCAAATCCTCCTGCTTGCGGAAGTTGACCATCACGGCCTCAAGGTCGCCGATCATGCCGTCTGCAATGGCGCTGCGGATCGCCTGGTTGTGCGGCCGCCAGCGGTAGTTCTGCGAGGTCATGAATTTCTGCTTTGGATACTTCGCCTTGAGCTCAAGCAGCTTTTTCGCCTGTTCCAGATTCATCGCGAGCGGCTTCTCGGTGATCACGTTCATGCCGTGCGCCAGCGCCAGCTCGTCGGCTTCAAAGTGCAGCACGCCGGGGGTGACGACGACCGCGATGCCGGCCTTCGTGTTTTGGATCGCTTCGCGGAAATCGGTGAAGCAGCGTTCCTGCGGGATGCCGTATTCCTCCGCAACTTGTGCAAGCTCCGCCGGTGCGCCCGCGACGCCCGCCAGCTCGCAGCGGCTGGTTTCATGGATCAGCCGGACCCAGTTCCTGCCCCAGAACCCGAGCCCAAGCAGCAATACCTGATGCTTCATTTTCATCATTCCCCTTTCAGCAGTCGTTTTCCATATTGTATATATTGTCATACTCTGCGCCCATGAACCAGATATGGTTCTTGACCTTCAGGTACTCGAGCAGCCCTTCTACGCCGTCCTCACGTCCAAGCCCGCTGTTGCGGTTGCCGCCGAACGGGGTTTCAATGTTGGATTTGGTCGCGCAGTTCATCCATACCGTGCCGGCGTCGACGCGCTCGGCCATCCAGTACATTTTGCGGATATTTTCGGTGAAAATGGATGCGCCCAGCGCGAAACGGGTCGCGTTTGCCAATTCGATGGCTTCGTCAACGGTCTTGTACCGCGTGACTGCCAGCACCGGGCCGAAAACCTCTTCCTGGAAGATTTCCATGTCTGGGGTGACGTTTTCCACAACGGTAGGCGGGTAGTAATACCCCTTGTCATACGGCGCTTCTGTCAGCATTTCGCCGCCGCAGGCGACCTTTGCGCCAGCCGCTGCTGCGCGGGTGACAAAGCCGTGGACGCTTTCGCGGTGCCCCTTGCTGATGAGGGAGCCCATCTGCGTGTTCTCGTCCAGGCAGTCGCCAATGCGGATGGTCTTCACGCGCTGCACCAGCTTTTCCATAAAGGTGTCATAGATTTCGTCGGCGAGCAGCAGGCGGGAGGTGGAAACGCAGACTTCGCCCTGGTTCATGCAGAAGCCCTGGATCACCGAATTGAGCGCGCCGTGCAGGTCGCAGTCGGGTTCCACGATGATCGGGCTCTTGCCGCCCAGTTCCAGCGAAAGCGGCTTGATATGCCGCGCTTTCGCGGAATTTGCCATCAGCTGCCGCCCGACCTGCTCGGAGCCGGTCAGGGCAACCATTGCGACGCGGTCGTTCGCAAGGAGCTCCTCGCCGACGACCGAGCCGGAGCCCGAAACGATGTTGTATACGCCTGCGGGGACGCCGGCTTCGAGGAAAACCTCGCCCAGCAGCTGGCTGGTGACCGGCGTCAGGGTCGCGGCTTTACAGACGACGGTATTTCCTGCCGCCAGCGCCGCGCCGATGGAGCGGGTCAGCAGGTGCAGCGGGAAGTTCCACGGCGCGATGCTGCCCACAACGCCGTAAGGCTCGTAGCTGGTGTAATCGAACAGCGGCTGGCCCGGGACGGGGATGACCTTGCCGTTCAGCGCTTTCATGTTGTCGGCGTGGAAGTGGAACGCGCGGACGGCAAGCGGGATGTCGATGGTGCGCGTTTCGGAGATCGGCTTGCCGGTATCCATGGCTTCCCAGCGGGCGAACTCTTCCAGGCGGCTTTCAAGGATGTCGGCTGCGCGGTGCAGGTATTTTGCGCGGGTTTCGACGTCCAGCCCGGACCAGCAGCCGGAGCGGAAGGCCGCGTCGGCTGCGGCGATTGCTTTCTGCGTGTCGGCTGCTGAGGCATAGGCCATTTCGGCGATTGTCTCGCCGGTGCAGGGGTTTTCGGTTGTGAAGGTTTTGCCGCCTTCGGCGTCTGTCCACTCGTTGTTGATAAACAGTTTGAACTTTTGCATTGTTACCATCCTTTCGTGATCGGGAACCAGAAAAAGCAGTTTTTGGCAAGCCGTGCATATCGGCCTCTTGTGTTGCATTTTATTGATATAATTGTATTATAAATAAAAGAAAAACTCAATATCATATCACACAAGAAATATATGTAGTTATTGTTGACAAATGCTAAAATGTGTGTTATTGTGAAAGAGGTAAAGAAACCTATAAAACTATCTTTCTTATGACAGAACAAAGGTGCTCATATGAACAGGAACCAAGCAAAAATTGAAGAGATCATCCGCCAGGAAGAGGAGCTGCGAGGACGCGCTGCGGCTGGGGCAGATCCTGATTGGGCTGGCAAAGGAGGCGGGCGTATGCTATGTGGTAAATATCAGCCTGAACCGCCGCCAGCTGTTCCATTTTCACCTGATGGGGTCACGCCGGACAATGACAACTGGGCGCGCCGGAAGGAAAACACCGTTTACCATTTTTTCCGCAGCTCTTACCGTGTGACGTTGGAGCTGGAGGACAGCGGTCCTGCGCGGACAGCGGTCCTGCGCGGACGGCGCCAAAGGGACTAGTCCCTTTGGAATCCCTCTCACCGCCTGCGGGCGGGGGATGGTGCGCCGTTCCTGTTGGGGCGTGCGCTTCCGCCCCGCCAAAAGGACGGCGGGACGGAAGGGCTGCTGCGGGAAAGATTGTTGGTGTTTGTATCAATTCTTCTTTATTTTTTTCCTTATATTCTTTTTGACGTACCCTTTCCTGCTCCACTTGGGAAGGGGCAGGAACACCCTCGGGGCAATGCCTCCGAGGGTGTTTTTGCAGGCATCAGCCCCGGGATGGGTTCCCATCCCGGGGCTGATGTCAGGTATGCGGTTGGTAAAGCTCGATCCGTTCGCCGGAGGGGCCGCGGAAAAACAGGATGGTGATATCGGTTGGCGGGTCGCCGAACCCGTCAAGGCGCAGGGGGCCGCCGTTTTCACAGGCAATGCCCTGTTCAGCCAGCGCCGCCGCGCAGGCGTTGATGTCGCTGCATTGCAGCGCAAGGTGGTTCTGGCAGGCTGAGGCCCGCCCGAAGGAGCCCTCTTCCGTCACCAGTTCAACCTTTAGGCCGTCGCGTTCCAGCATGGCGATACACCCGTCGCCGGTCACAAAAAGGGTTCGGAAACCCAGTGCTGTTTCATAAAACTGTACCGATTTGCCGAGAGCGTCTGTGTAGATGCCGATGTGGTGCAGCCCTGTGATCGGTTCCATTGCATGTCCTCCTTCAAACCGCAATCGCGGGGCGGTGTTCGCGGAACCGGCGCTCGTATTCGGCCCACAGCTCGTCACGGAAGCTGGGGTGGGCCATCTGGATGAGCGCCCGGGCGCGTTCCCGCAGGGACTTGCCCTTCAAGTCGGCAATGCCGTATTCCGTGACAATATATTCAACGTCCATGCGGTTGGTGGTCACGGCTGCGCCTTCGTCCAGCACGGGGACAATCTTGGAAAGCCGCCCGCCGGATGCCGTGGAGCTGATCGCGATAATCGACCGCCCGCCGCGGGACAGCGCCGCGCCGCGGATGAAATCGACCTGCCCGCCGACCGCGCTGATCTGGCGCAGCCCGACCGATTCCGAGCAGACCTGCCCGCTCAGGTCGATCTGTACGCAGGAATTGATGGAAACAAGGTTGTCATTTTGGGCGATTATCAGAGGGTTGTTCACGTAATCGACCGGCGCCATGTAAATACTGGGGTTGTCGTTGACAAAGTCGTACAGCTTTCGGGTGCCCATGAGGAAGGTTGCAACATGCTTGCCGGTGTGCAGGGTTTTGCGCCTGCCGTTGATGTTGCCCGCGCGGATCAGGTCGACTGCGCCGTCTGAAAACATCTCCGTGTGCAGCCCAAGATCGTTTTTGCAGCCAAGGCAGTTCAGCACAGCGTCCGGCAGCGCGCCGATGCCCAGCTGCAGGCAGTCGCCGTCGTGGATCAGGGACGCACAGTATTCGCCGATGGCACGCTCGGTTTCACCGATTACAGCGGGCTGGAGCTCAATGAGCGGCTGGTCGTGCTCGACGATGGCGGTCAGGTCGGTCACATGCAGGAAACAGTCGCCGTGGCAGCGCGGCATATGGCGGTTGACCTGCGCAATGACGCGCCCGGCAGCGAGCGAGCCCGAAATCGTGTAGTCAACCGAAACGCCCAGCGAGCAGTTGCCTTCTTCGTCCGGCGGGCTGACCATGATCATTGCCACGTCCGGGCGGTGCGCCGTGCGCAGCAGCTCCGGGACGCGATGGAAATAGCATGGGGTGAAATCCGCGCGGCCCTGCTCGACCGCTTTGCCGCCGCGCCGCCGACAAACAGCGAATTGTGCCGGAAGTGCCCTTCCATCGATTCAGCGAGGTACTCGCCTTTGCCCATCAGCACCATGTGCAGCAGCTCTACATCATGCAGCCGCTCCGCGTCCGCGACCAGCGCATTCAGCAGCGCTGTAGGTTCGCCGACCGCGTGGCCAACCGAAATGACATCCCCCGATTGGATCAGGGAGACGGCCTGCTGTGCCGTCATCAGATGCTTTTCATAATAAGATTTCCAACTCATAGCTGCGTCCCTCACTTGATGCGTGCGATATCCTTCGCCAGCTGCTTCTTCATTTCAAGGTTGGACTGACGGGCAATCATGATGCGCTGTGCCTGCGGCGAGCCTGCACCGTGCATAGACTCCGGCAGATAGCCGACGGCAGCGGTTCCCATCGTCATGTTTTCGATCAGGCTGAGGACACGCATTCTGTCCTCGGTTGCAACCGAGTCAACGCCCTTGAGGTACTTTTCAATGTAGTCGTGGGTTGCCGGGTTGCGATAGTCGGCCTCGCTCGGCTGAGTGACCATAATGCCGCCCGCCAAATCCTGTGCCAAGCGCGCGATCTCGTAGGGGAAGCGGGTGACGTTTTGCTTGCAGACATTTGCTAAAAGGAGGTCAATTAAGTAGTTGCCGGACTTGGTCTTGCTGCCCTGCGAGGAGCACGCGATACCGCAGCAATAAAGGGTTTCGTTGAGGTGGGTCATTTCGATCAGCTTGTCTTTAACATGAGAAGCCTTTGCCGAGCCTGCCATCTCGCCCGCCAGCGCAGTTGCGCCGATTAGCACATCGCCCACGCCGACCTTGCAGCCGCCGTAGCTCTGGCGGTGGTAGCCCGCGAAACGCTCGACCATCATGCCTGCAAACTGTACCTCGCCGTTGAGGAAAATCATGTTATTCGGGATGAACACACGATCGAAAATCACAAGCACTTCATGCCCGCCGTAGATCTTGTTGCCTACATCGATATCGTTGTATTTCTCCGTCTTTCTGGTATCACAGGACTGACGGCCCAGAATCAGCGTGATGCCCTCTGCGTCAGTCGGGCATGCGAACGAAATCGCATAATCTTCGTCGCCGGGACGCATGGAGATGGTCGGCATGACCAGCACATAATGGCTGTTCAGATAGCCGGTCTGGTGCGCTTTCGCGCCGGTGACGTACACGCCGTCTGGGGTACGCTCGACCACGTGCAGGAACAAATCGGGGTCGGCCTGCTGAGAGGGGGACTTGGAGCGGTCGCCCTTTACGTCGGTCATTGCGCCGTCAACCGCCCAGTCGTTTTCCTGCACATCTGTCCAGAATTTCACAAAATTCTCGTGATACCTGGTTCCGCAAGCCTCGTCGGTTTCAAACGTAGTCGAGTAAACCGCGTTGGAAGCGTCCAGGCCAACACAGCGCTGAAAGCAAGCCGCCGTCTTTTGACCAAGCAAGCGCTGCATTTTGACCTTCTTAATCAGGTCGTCGGTGGACTGGTGCAGATGGGTGAAGCGGTTGATTTTCTTGCCGGTCAGGTTCGAAGTTGCGGTCATAAGATCTTCGTATTCCGGCATTTCCGCCAGCTCATAGGTCGCCGCAAACGAGTTCAGCGACGGGCGGACAATCGGGTCGTCCACCACGTTTTCCACCTTCTCGCCGAAGCGGTACAGATTGAGTTTCAAGCTGCGCAGGCTTTCAATATACTGTTCTTTTGTCAGCATTTTCAGTTACATCCTTCCTAAAAATCAGAGCATTTATTCGGCTTCAAAAGCGGGTGGGTTTCCTCGTCCCGCCCGCAGGCGATAGAAGGGTGTCCAGAGGGACGAGTCCCTCTGGTGCCCGCCGCATAGGCGCGGGAGTCCAGAGGGCAGAGCCCTCTGGTGGCGCCCGATGCGAAGCTTACATGCGGACAAGGATTTTGAAATAGTCGCCGGGGGCCTGCGCCCGGGCAAACGCGTCCGCAATCTGCTCCAACGGGTATTCTTCGCTGACCATCGTCAGGAATTCTTTGTCAAGCGCCCCGCTTTTCAGCAACTCGACCGCACCAATAAAATTATACTGCGAATGGATGCGTACTCCCTGTATCCGCAGCTGCTTTGCAAATACCGCGGACAGGTCGACCGGATGCGGGGCCTGCGAGATGCCTACCACCATCACACTGCCGCCAATGGTGCAATGCCTGACCGCCGACGCAATGCCGGGCTTGCTGCCGGAAACCTCAAAACAAACGTCGAAGCCTTTGCCGTCAGTCAGTTCCATCAGCCGGCCGTCAAAACCTTCGTCCAGCGGGTTTGCCGTCGTAAAGCCCAGCCTTTCCGCGCATTCGCGGCGGTATCCGCTGATTTCAGAGATCACCACCCTGCGCGCACCAGCGTGCCGCGCCACCATCGCAATCAGCATCCCGATCGGGCCACCGCCAATGACCAGCGCAGTCTGCCCGGCCTTGAGCCCGCTGCGGCGCACATCGTGTACTGCGACTGCAACCGGCTCGGTCAGCGCAGCAAGGCGCAAATCCATTCCTTTCGGGAGCCTGTACATCTTCCGGGTCAGTACCTTCACATACTCGGCAAACCCGCCGTTGACACGCGTCCCCATAAAATGCAGGTCGCGGCATACATTGTCATTGCCCTGCGCGCACGGCTCGCAGTTGCCGCAAGAGAAAAACGGCTGCGCGACAACCATATCGCCAGGAGCGAAAAGCTCGCTTCCCACCCCTCTTGCTTCAACCAGTTCGCCGACAAATTCATGCCCGGGGATGACCGGGAAATTGTCCGCGCCGTATTCCCCGCGCAGGACATGGACGTCAGTGCCGCAAATGCCGCAATAGCACACCTTTATCAGCGCTTCCCCGTCGCGCAGCTCGGGAACGGGCACGGTTTTTATCTGAATGCTGTTTTTTGCGCCGATTACGCCAGCCTTCATCTCAGTTTTCATCTTGCATTACCCCTTTCTCGCAACGGCGCGCCGTGCCGCCGCCGCAATATCCTCCGCAGTCAGATGCAGCACCCGTTTCAGATACGCTACGTCGCCGACCTCGCCGAACCGGTCGCGCACGCCGACGCGCTCCAACGGGCAGCATACCGTTTCCGTCAGGACTTCCGCGACAGCAGAGCCAAGCCCGTTCAGGATGCTGTGGTTCTCAGCCGTAACAATCGCACCGGTAGTCTTCGCGGCTTCGGCAATGGCCTCGCGGTCGACCGGCTTGATGGTAAATATGTTGGAAACCGCCGCGCGGATGCCCTCCCGCTCCAGCAGCTCCGCCGCGCGCAGCGAATCCGCAACAGAAATGCCAGTCGCGAAAATCGTAACGTCGCTGCCCTCGCGCAGCTTTGCCGCTTTGCCGATCTCAAACGTGGAGCCGTCCGCATAAATCTTTTCGGCCTTTTTGCGTGACAGGCGGATGTAGAACACGCCGTAGCTGTCTTTGGTCTGGCGCAGCAGGTCGGAGAGCATGACCGAGTCGGTAGGCTCCAACACCGTAACCTCCGGAATGCAGCGCATCATGCCCATATCCTCAAACGGCATATGGGTGCCGCCGTTGGTGGACGCGGTTACGCCGGGATCAGAACCGATAATGCGTACATTCAGCTTGGCGTAAGCCGCAGAAAGGAACACCTGGTCCATGACGCGGCGGGTCGCGAACGGGCCAAAGGTATGGACGAAGGGGATCAGCCCGGTCGCAGACATGCCGGCAGCGGCGCCAATCATGTTAGCCTCCTGAATGCCGCAGTTGACTGTGCGCTCCGGGTGGGCCTTCCAGAAGCCGGTCATGCCGATACTGTTGATAATATCCGCATCCAGATAGACGACGCGCCCATCCTGCTGTGCCAGCTCCTCCATGACCTCCGCAAAGACGGCACGCATTTCCTTTGTTTCTTCCGCAAGCACTTTTTCTGTCTGATACATGGTTATGCCCCCTCCCTTTGCAGCGCTTCAATCTGGCTGTCCAGCGCCGCGACGGCCTGCCGGTATTGCTCCTCGGTAAATTTGATGTGATGGTTGTAGAAAACGCCCTCCGAGAAGGTGCAGCCCTTGCCCTTCTCGGTTTTCAGGACGATCATATGCGGCTTGCCCACCGCCTGCTTCGCTTGCGCGATTGCGGCCTGCATGGCTTCTATATCGTGGCCGTCGACCTCCTGCGCGTCCCAGCCGAAATCCTCGAATTTCTGCCGGAGGTCGCCTACGTCGCACACGTCGCGCGTATAGCCGTTGAGCTGCTTGCCGTTGCAGTCGATAAACGCGATCAGATGGTCAAGCTTCTGCTGGTGCGCCCAGAGAGCGCCTTCCCAAACCTGCCCTTCTTCGCATTCGCCGTCGCCCAACACCAGAAAGGTATAGTTGTCATGCTTCTGGCAGCGGTGCCCCCAGGCAACCCCCAGCGCGGTCGACATGCCCTGCCCGAGCGAACCAGTGGACATATCGACGCCCGGCGTGAGGTTCCTGTCACAATGGCTGGGCAGGCGGGTGCCGGGCTGGTTGATGGTCGTGATTTCCTCCACGGGGAAGAAGCCGCGCATGGCAAGCGCCGCGTACAGCGCGGGGCCGCAGTGCCCTTTGGAGACCACCAGCCAGTCGCGCCCGTCCCATTTCGGGTTCTGCGGGTCGTGCTTCATTACCCCGCCGTAAAGCACCGCCATCAGGTCGGCCATGCTCATGGAACCGCCGATATGCCCCGCGCCTAATGCGCTGAGCCCTTTCAGGGCGGTTTTCCGGATTTTTGCCGCAAAAATTTGCAGCTCCTTTGTCGTCATCATGCTGCATCCTTTCTCATCAGACCGGTTCGGAAACCTTCCAAACCGGCCTATTCATTGCACATACAGTAAATACCAATCATATCCTCGCGGGACAACTCGGTATAGTTGTTTTTCAGCAGGCGCTGCTGCCCCTCGATCACGCTGTCAGCAAACTGCGGGAACGCCTCGGCAGATATGCCATAGCTGCTGAGCGGCCTGCGCGGGAGAATTTGTTCCATCAGCGCATACAGCGCGTCGAGCGCATTGCCGGGCGCGGTATCCAGCACGCGGCCAAGCAGGGCTTCCAGCTCGTTCAGCCGCCCGGCTGGTTTTTTCTCGCGGTAACGTTTCATGACTG
Organism: Clostridiaceae bacterium; assembly: GCA_009911355.1. GTDB lineage: Bacteria > Bacillota > Clostridia > Oscillospirales > Butyricicoccaceae > QXXE01. Next base: position 17,196 of record QXXE01000001.1, read on the forward strand.
CCGCAAACATCAGCTGGTTTGCTTCCCCATGCGGGATGTGGTACTTGCCGCCGAGCGGGTAGCTGAGGGCGTGCACCGCCGCGCAGCCCGCATAGCCGAACGCAATCCCCGCAAAATTGGAGGCCGTCAGGAATTGCGCCGCCTGATCCGTCCAGCGGTCCGCGCCGTTTGCAGCGACATAACGATAACCGCTGACAATCATTTCGATCGCCTTTTCCGAGAAGGTGCTGCTCAGCGGGATTGCTTTGGGGGAGAGGAAGGACTCGACCGCGTGGATCATCGCGTCGATGGAGCTGGTGGCAAAAAACCTGTAAGGCAGCGTGCGCACCAGCTCGGGGATCAGGACGGCCTCGTCGGCATACATCGCGTCGAGCGCAAGGCCCTTTTTGGTTTGCAGGCTTTTCAGCTCGCAGATGGTGACATTGGTCACCTCCGAACCGGTGCCGCAGGTGGTCGGGAGGACGGTCAGGCGGCGGGTTTTCTCCGGCACAACGCGCCCGGTGAATAAATCTTCGGCTTTCCAGTTCCCGCCAAGGGCAAGCACCTTTGCGATGTCAATGACCGTACCGCCGCCGACGGCGATGATCCGTTCGATTCCATCAGGGACGCTGGCGCGGATTGCATCGATCATCTGGTCGTTGGGCTCGCCGGAGCCATATTTTTCCTGAAAAAGCGTGCGGCAGGGCACGCCCACAGGCTTGATAAAGGGCTCATAAATGAACTCATTTGTCAGGATCAGGTCGCTTTCGCGGAGCGATTCGGCCTGCGCAAATTCCGCAAAGGTGTCAAACCCTTTGATCTGGGTACTCATTTTAAATTGATACATTGTATTCCTCCTGCTTCCTCAGCGCTGACAGCCGCTGGGTGGTGGGTCGGTTGCCAAAAGAAAGGTTGTCGACAATCGAACTCTTTATAATATAATTATAATAAGTAAAACAAACACAAATGTCAATAGATTACACACAATTAAAATAAACAAAATTATATCATGATTTTTGGGGATTTCTCCACGCGGGGGAAGCGGCCGGGAAATATGCGAAAACGGCTTTTGCAAAGCTGCAAAAGCCGTTTTCAAGGAAGAATATATGGGACAGGCAAATAAGGATGGAAAGGACTGCATTACGTAAAACCCACCCCGCCCGCCGTCCGTTTGGCGGGCGGGGAAGCAGGCAGAAGGGACGATCAGGGAACCCATTCCCCGCCGCAGCGGGATAAAAGTTTTTACTCGATTTTTTTTCAAAAAAATCGCGGGTGCAGGGCAGAGCCCTGCCGCCGTCCGGCGTGAGGACGCCCCTCCGGCGAGGAGCAGGCGCATGAGGGGCGGGGCTCAGTGCCGGTCGGAGAGGAAGCCGGTGCCGCCAACGTCGACCCGGAATCCATGTGCCTTCGCAATGCCCTCACAGCGCGCAACGCCCTCGTCGTTGTCCTCCGAAAGATCCGCAAGCGTGTACTTTACGTCAATCAGCTTGTATTTCCCTGCGCCCAGCTGGTGGAAGGGCAGGATGTGTACGCCGTTGATATGCCGCAGCCCCGCAGCAAAGTCCATCATGGCGCTGAATTCGTATTCCGTGTCGTTTACCCCCGGAATAAGCGGTATCCGTATCACTACATTGTCATGCAGGTTGGCCACCCGGCGCAGATTGGACAAAATTAAGCCATTGTCAACGCCGGTCCATTCCTTGTGTGGATGCAAATGGAACAGCTTCAAATCAAACAAAAACGTGTCCACAACCGGGATCAGCCGGTCAATGGCCTGCTGCGGGACGCAGCCCGCAGTTTCAACCGCCGTTGTCACCCCCGCGTTTTTGCAGCGCCCCAGCAGCTCTTCACAGAACCCCGGATGCAGCAGCGGCTCCCCGCCGCTGACCGTCACGCCGCCGCCACTGTTGCGGAAAACGACTTCATCACGCATCACAGCCTGAAACAGCTGGTCAACCGTGTAGGTGTGCGCGCTTAATTTGCGCGCAAGGAAATAACAGGGCTCACAGCATGCGCCGCATTGGGTGCAGCGGCTGGGGTCAGTGCGCGCAATCCCATCCGCCCCCATCGAAATCGCACCATGCGGGCAGGCCCCCACGCACGCGCCGCACCCCGCACATAAATCAGCGCTGAACAGCAGCAGCGGGTGCGGGGACAGCGTTTCCGGGTTCTGGCACCAACGGCAGCGCAGCGGGCAGTCCTGGAAAAACACCGTGGTCCGGATGCCCGGCCCGTCATGCACGCAAAAACGCTGGATCTCCGAAATATACACCGCTTCCATAGCGCTTACCTGGAAAAACGCCGGATAATATTATCCTGCTGCGCGGGGGCCATCGCAATAAAATACGCCGACAGGCCGCCCATGCGCACGCGCAGGTTTTTATGCTGCTCAGGATGGATTTTCGCGTCCTTGAGCTCCTCGGCGTTGGTGCTGGTCACGGTCAGCACCTGCCCGCCCAGATCGCAGAACGACCGGACAAGGTCAGCCATGCGCTGGGCGCCCGCTTCGCCCGCAAACTCGTTGGAGTTCACCGAAATATCCAGCGGCGTACCGCAGTAGAACCGCAGGAGGTCGGGCTTGGTAATGCTGCGCATCGCCGCAGTCGGCCCCTCCACGTCCTGCCCGGCAACCGGCGAATAGTTGGGCGCGAGGGCTTCCCCAAAACGCCGCCCGTTCGCGGACGCGCCGATATCTCGCCCAAGCACCGCGTAATTTTCAAAAGTGCCGATGCCGCAGACAAATTTCAGCCGGTCCTGCTTTGTGCGCCAATCGACGACGTGCGCCTCGAAATCACGCAGCAGGCGGACGGCGATTTCATCTACATAGTCGTTGTCGTTGCCGAATTTCGGCACGGCGTTGATCATCTGCATCCGCAGCCGCTCCGCGCCCTCCCAGTTGTTTTTCAGCGCGTCAATCAGCTCCTGCATGGAAACCGACTTGTCCTCAAATACCAGCTTTTTCATCGCGGCGAGGGAATCGACCGCGTCGGCCAGCCCGGTCGCGAGGATCAGGTGGAAAATATACCGCGCGCCGTCCTGGCTGATGTCGCGGCCCTTTTTCACACAGTCATAAGTAATCGCGGAGAACAGCGGGTCGGGCGCAATCATATAGGAAAGCCCGAAGTTTTCCAGGCGGCGCTGGCACTGGAAGTCGATACGGTCATGCATCTGCTTGACATAAGCCGCGTACAGCTCGTCGAAGCTCTGGAAAGCGAGCGGGTCGCCGGTGTCCAGCCCCTCCTTTTCGCCGTTCGACAGGCTGACGCCCCGGAACAGCACATGCTCCAGGCAGCGCAGGTTCATCACATGGGCATAGCTGAAATGGCTCTTGCCCGCAATCAGGGTTTCCCAGCAGCCGTCATTGCAGTATTCGCGCGCCTCCTCAATGGGTACGCCGGTTTCTACAAAGCCGGGGATGATGGTCTCATCATTATAAATAATCGGCTCGCCCTGCCCGTAACGCATAATGCCGCCCAAAAGCTGATAAAAGCTTTCCGGCGTGTTTTTGTGGACGCGCGCGCCCATCGTTGGGAACAGCAGGTGCATGGAATGCATGACATCCAGCAGCAGGAAGGAAACATCGTTGGTCGCGTCGGTGCCGTCGGGATGTACGCCGCCGACCATGCAGTTCATCAGCCAGTCGTTGCCCGACTGCCCATAGTTGAAGTTCGCCTCGCTGTTGGCGTCCTCGTTTTCCTGCCACATCAGCGCGCGCTGGGCGAAGCCGCCGGTGCCGTTGATACGGCTCTGCGCGTCCTCCTCGCTGAGCACAACGCCCTGGGAAAACAGGCCGAAGCTGAAATGGTTTTCGGCTTTTTTGGTGTCAATGATAATGCGCTCATTGCATTTGACCAGGAAACTGCCGAGCAGGTCGACCGCCTGCTCGCGGGTAAGCCTGCCGCTGGCGAGGTCCTGCTGGTAGAAGGGGGAAAGGTACTGGTCGGCGCGGCCCAGCGGGATGAACTCGCCGCCGCTGTTGACGATCGCGTAAGTAAACCAATAGGATTGCAGCGCTTCCTGGAGGCTTTCCGCCGGGTATTCCGGCACACGCTGGCACACGCGGTAGATTTCCAGCAGCTCCTGGCGGCGCGTGCCGTCGGTTTCGGCCTGCGCCAGTTTCAGGGCTTCGTCTGCGTGGCGGTGGGCGAATACGGTCAGCCCGTCCAGCGCGATCAGCATCGCACGGTATTCGTTCAGCGCGGTTTCGTCCGGCTCCGGGCTGGAAAGCTGCGCCTGCAAGGCTTCTCCGATCTCGGCCTTTACGCCGGTAACGCCCTGCCGGATGATTTTGTCGAACGCCGGGGGATGGTGCCCCCAGACCGAGCACTCGTCCAGCTCATAGCGTGCGGCGGTTTCGCCCTCCTCCTCCGTGTAGTATTTCGGCAGCACGCTGCCCCAGCCGACGCTGTTCTGGTTGGGTCGGCCGACGATCAGCTCGTCGGGGCGGATGACGGCGGGCAGGTAACGGCAGATGTGCTGGTGTGCATAAGCCTTGCGCACGACGACCGGCTCATCCATCATGAATTCGTTGCCCTTGATCGCAAGGATGTTCATGTCCTGGAAATACCATATGCCGGGATCATGGTATTCGATATTGAACAGCCGGTCCTTGAGTTTTTCCAGTCTTGGGGTTAATGGCAGCATTGTTAGGCTCCTCCTCGTATTGGTTTTGGTGCCTGTTTCCTACAGGTTCTCAGGCGACGCCGCCCCCGCACACCCCGGAAAGGGCGCTGCGCGCATGGCGGCGCTTTTGGCTCAGCGCGCAGTATTCGAGCATGACCGACAAGCCGTGGGAAGGAACCTCGCCGCAGATTTCGGCCATTTCAGCCTGGCGTGCGCAGCGGCCGAAGCATTCCATCCGGCCCAGGTCGTGGTCTGCAAGGCATTTCATGACCTCGTGGGCCGGCCGGCTGTCTGCAAGCCAGCGGCAAAGCTCGGCAAAGGCCAGCGTCTCATCCAGCTTCATGGTTTCGGTTCCAATGACGAGTATCCTGTTCATCGTTCATCTTCCTTTCGTATATATCGAAATAATTTCGTATATTGCATATTCGGATTATACAACGCCAAAAATCAAAATGCAAGCAAAATCTGTGGATTTCCGGTGCTCGGATGAGAAATTTTTCTCGTGAAAATTTGTTAAATTTGCTATAATAGGGACTGAAAATCAATAAAAAATGCAAGAACAATCAATAATGCAAGCGGAAAGGAAAATTATGGAATATTTTTCGGGCCCCGATCATTGCAGGGAGAAGAGGGAACAATTTCGGTTTTATTTTTTCAATTTGCTTTCATATTCCGATTGGCTGTGATATAATTATATCCAGCGGTTTACTATCATATCGAAGGAGTGAAAAAAATGTCGAAATCATCTGTTGGGCTTATGGAGCAGGCGCATGATTATATCCTTTCGCTGATCATGACTAAGCAGCTGACCGCGGGGCAGCGGATTCCGGAGGTCAAGATCGCCGAGCAGTTCAGTATCAGCCGCACCCCGGTGCGCGATGCCATGCGGCAGCTGGCAAACGAGGGGCTGATCGAGATTTACCCCAACCGGTTTGCCGAGGTCAAGCAGTATACCGAGCGGGAAATCCGCGAGATCGGCACGCTGCGGGTGGCGTTTGATACGACTGCTGTCCGGCTGGCGGCGCTTTATGGCAGCAGGGCCGATTTCCTGCGGCTGCTGGACATTGCGGAGAAATGCGCTGCCGCGTTGCAGGAGGGGGACGAATCCGCGCAGCTGCAATATGATTGTGATTTTCATTTGGAGCTTGCGCGGATTGCGGGCAATGCGCTGCTGGTGAAATTCCAGAAGGAGCTTTATCTGCGCGTACAGTATATCATGCTGACGCACCCGAACTATGTTGCCGACCAGCTGCGGCATGCGCGGGAGCATTTTGAGATTGCCGAGGCGCTGATCGACTCGAAGGAGGATGTGGCGACGAATATGATTGTCACGCATCTGACCGAGTCTTATGGGCTCAAGGATTATTACCCGGCGGGCTTTTTTGATAGTTATCAGGGCACGCCTGGCGCCTGACGGCAAAATATGGCTGCTGCAAGGCGGCATGGGAGGGTTGTATGAAAACGTTGTTATCGATTGACCGTGCGGTGCGGATTCTGGACACGGTGGTAGCGCACCCTGGGGAATACACGCTGAGCGGACTGAGCAAGCTGCTGGACATGCCGGTGACCACGCTGCACGGCTTCTGTGCGACGATGGAGCATTGGAAGCTGCTGCAAAAGGACCCGGCGGGGCGATTCCAGCTGGGGTGCCGGTTCCTGCATTACGCGTTCAGCTGCTCCTTTGAGCAGCAGCTGAACGCTCAGGTCCACCCGTACCTGGTGGACCTGAGCAGGAGGTTTGATGAAACCTTCCATATAGGCGTGCTGCGGGGGGAGCATATTATTTATATTGATAAAGCGGAATCCCAGAAGCCTTATCGGATGACGTCGGTGATCGGCACGATGGACCCATATCAGGACTCGGCGATTGGCTTGCAGCTGTATGCGCGGCAGGGGGCTGAGATCCCGGAGGAATACTTGACGGAATGCAATGACATCCTGCGGGACGGGTATTGTTTGAAATTCGAGCCGCAGATGCACGCTTATTGCTTGGGTGTTGAGTTACAGACCGACCCGCCTGATTTGGCGGGGGTCAGTGCGGTGCTTCCGGATTACCAGTGTACGCCGGAGCTGGTGCAGGAGATCGTGGCGGAGATCCGCCGGATTCCGCTGGTTTTATAGCGCGGATGCCCTCCGCAGGCGGCGCCAAAGGGCTCCGCCCTCTGGACTCCCGGCCCTCCGCAGGCGGCGCCAGAGGGCTCTGCCCTCTGGACTCCCGCGATTTTTTTGGAAAAAAATCGAGTAAAAACTTCATCACGCCTGCGGGCGGGACGGGGATTTGGTTCGTTTGGGCCCGCCAGCATTTATGAAAATGGTTTTTTGCAGGGACGTGTTGCCACATTGGCAACACGTCCCTGCTGTTTTTTGTGGGGCTTGATTGTATACAATCTTATGGATATATGCACGAAAAATAAAATGATATTTTGTATGAGTTGCAAGAAAAAGAAAAATTGTCGGATAAGTATTGATTTATAATTATAAATGGTGTAATATATCCAATATCAACTGGGGGGTATCCAGGATGGACGAGAGGTGAACAGGGAACACGCTTACAAATGGGTAAAATTTCAAATTGCAGAGAGGTGTAAAAAATGACCCCAATTTATGCGGCTACAATCTTATTGGTGGCATTCGCCGTTGGTGAGTATGTCAACGTCAAATCGGAAGCGCGGCTTTCAGCCATCCTGACAACATCGATGATTCTGATTGTTATGTTCTGGCTGGGCTGCCCGGCTGAAATTATGACGATTACCGGCTTTGGGACGGCAGCGGGTACCATGTACAGCATGACGATGGTCAACATGGGCACGATGGTCAAGGTGGATGATATGCTGACCCAGTGGCGTACCCTGATTACGGGCTTTGCCGCAGTTTGTGCGATTGTGGCGCTGGTCGTTGCGGTCGGCCCGATGATCGTCCCGCGGCAGTATGCGCTGGCAGGCGCGCCGGTCGCGGCGGGCGGTATGCCGGTTTATATCATGGTGAGCGAGGCTGCCGGTAACGCGGGCTTTAAGGAGGCTGGGCTGTTTGGGCTGCTGGTCCTGCTGACGCAGTCGCTGGTTGGTATCCCGATTAGTTCGCTGATCCTCCGCAAAATGGCGCAGCGGCTGGTCAGCGGCGGCGAGCTTGCGGCAATGGCTGCCCATAAGGAAAAAGAACGCCGCCTTGCGCTCCCGCGCCTCTTCAAGCCCATGCCGGAAGCCCTGCATATCCCGGTGATCCTGCTCGCAAAGGCCGCGCTGCTGGCGAGCCTTGCGCAAGTGCTTTATACCCTGACCGGGCAGCGGGTTCATTATATGATTTTTGCGCTGCTGCTGGGCATTGTGGGTTGCCAGATCGGCTTTGTGGAAAAGGATTTCTTCCGGGAGGCCAACGGGTTTGGGCTGATTATGTTTTTCGTGCTGGTCTATTGCTTCGGCAGCCTGCCCGACCTGGCCCCGTCGATGTTGCTGGGCATGATCCTGCCATGGATTGTGGTGTTTGCGCTCAGCATCGTCGCAATCGCGGTTTCGACCTTTGTGATGAGCAAAATCGTTAAGATGCCTTATCCGATGACCTTCGTGATCGGCTTGACCGCGCTGTATGGCTTCCACGGTACTTATGTGGTCTCCAATGAGGTTGCGAATGCGGTTGGCCGGAATGAGGAGGAGCGGTAGCAGCTGCTGGATTATTTTTTGCCGAAAATGCTGGTGGCCGGGTTCTCGACCATTACCATTTCCTCGCTTCTGGTCGTTGGATTTGTTCTGCCGATGTTTTAAGGGGGATAGGCATGGAAGCTGGAAAAGTATCGGAATCGCTGGAAAAACAGGTTGTTGCGTGGTATGAAGCCCTGCACCGCTACCCCGAGTTGGGGCTTCAGGAGACTAAGACGAGTGGTTTGATCCGGAAAGCGCTGCAAGAAATGGACGGGATGCTCGTTTCGCGCCCGACCCCGACTGGCGTGATGGCAGTCCTGCGGGGCGGCAGGCCGGGGCGGACCATCGCGTTCCGCGCGGATATTGACGCATTGCCGGTGCAGGAGCAGACCGGTTCGCCGAATGCTTCCGCCGTCCCTGGCGTTATGCACGCCTGCGGGCATGACGGGCATGTGGCGATGCTGCTGGGCGCGGCAAAGCTGCTCAGCGAAAAGCGGCAGGAATTGTGCGGGGAGCTCCGCTTCCTGTTCCAGCCTGCCGAGGAGATCGCGGCGGGGGCCTGCGAAATGATCCGTGCCGGCGTCCTGAAAGGCGTGGACGAGGTATATGGGGCGCATTTGGATGTGCTCCACCCGGCCGGTACCTTCGGTGTGCGGGAGGGCCCGCTGCTGGCGTCGACGTATACCCTGTCCATCCGGATACACGGCAGGGGAGGGCACGCGGCGTTCCCGCATACGGCGGTGGACTCGGTTTATATCGCGGCGCAGGTGATCCTCGCGCTGCACGGTATGATGTCGCGCAGTGTGAACGCCTTCCACCGGGCGGTGCTGACCATCCCGCAGGTGCAGGCCAGCGGGGCAAGCAATGTGATGGCGGAAACGGTCACGCTGGGCGGGACGGTCCGGGTGCTCGATCCCGCGTGCGAGGAAATGATTTTCCCCAAAATCGAACAGGTCGCGCGCGGCATCTGCCAGGCGAACGGGGCCGGCTGCACGGTGGAATGGAAATGCGGCTGCCCCGCGCTGTGCAACCCCACTGCGGAATACCGGTTTGTCTGCGGCGTGTTGGAGGACCGCTTTGGCGGGGGCTGCGTCTACGAGGATGAGCCTGTGATGGGCGGCGAGAATTTCTCCGAGTTCCTCAAGGTGCTGCCCGGCTGCTACTATAAGGTCGGCGCGGCGCCCGCAGACGGCAAGGGGTTCCCGCACCACAACCCGCAGTTCCATTTTGACCCGGCGGCGCTCCGGTACGGGGTGGAAGCCTGCGCCGCAGTGCTGGAAGCAGCGGCGGCGCGCTGAAGGGGGGGCAGGATGGATTTACAGTTAAGCGGGCAGCTGGCGCTGGTGACCGGGTCGACCTCCGGGATTGGCAAAGCGGTTGCGAAGGCGCTGCTTGCGGAAGGCGCGGCCGTTATTGTCAGCAGCTTCAGCGAAGCCGAGGTCGCACGCACGGTGGCCGGATTATCGCCGCTTGGCACGGTGTACGGCGCGGTTGGCGATTTGTCTGCGGCAGAGGGCGCGGAGGCGCTGGCCGCGCAGGCGGACCGGGCGGGCCCGGTCGATATCCTGATTAACAACATGGGCGTGAACAGCGAAGGGGCGTTTGCCGATACGGATGATGCGCAATGGGAACGCGCGTTTCAGCTGAACGTCATGAGCGCTGTCCGGATGAGCAGGCATTACCTGCCGCAGATGCTCAGGCGGGGCACGGGGCGTATCCTGTTTGCGTCGAGCGCCTGCGGGCTGGAACCGATGGGGAATAAGGTGGCATATTCCGTGATGAAAAGCGCGGTCCTCAGCTTGAGCCGTGCGCTCGCGGATCTGACACGCGGGACGGAGGTCACAGTGAACGCAGTGCTGCCCGGCCCTACCCTGACAGAAGCCCTGCGGCAGCAGTTCGGGGCGGAGCTCGAAGCCGGTGAAGCGGAGTTTTTCGCAGCGCGCCCGTCAAGCCTGTTGGGGCGCTTCCTGACTATGGAGGAGCTGGCACGGATATATGCCTGCTATGCGTCGCCGCTGTTTTTGGCGTCGAATGGCGCACCGATCCGCGCGGACGGGGGAATGATCCGAGGGCTTTAAGCGCCTGTTTCCAATCTCCCCAAACGCCGTCCGGCAGGCTCCCTGCCGTCAGGCATTCCCACCAATTATGAAACGGGTTCTGACACATAAAAACGTGAGAGGTTACGATGAAAAATTCAATGAAACTGTTAGCCGCGGCTGCGGCAATCGGGCTCTTGGCCGCGGGCGGCTGTTCCAACAGCCAGCCGGCGGATGCGGCGGGCGCAGGCGCTTCCACAGAAAGCAAGGCTTTGGAGCAGCCCATTAAACTTGCGTATTTTGGGCCGGTCACCGGTAATTCCATGCAGTATGGCAAATCGCTCTCCGAGGGCGTACAGCTGGCAGTGGAGCTGGCGAATGAAGCCGGCGGCGTGCTCGGCCGCCAGATCGAGCTGGTTGGGTTTGACGATAAGGGCGACCCGAAGGAAGCGGTCAACGTTGCGAACAAGATCACTTCCGACCCGGAGATTGAGGTCGCAATCGGAAGCTTTGCATCCAGCGCGAGCATGTCCGCTGCGCCGGTCTTTGAGGAGGCTGGGGTGATGCAGCTGGCGGCGACCTGTTCCCACCCGGATTTTGTCGGGATGGGCGAGCTGATGTTCTCAAACGCCATGAGCATGGGGATCGAAGCGCGCCAGTATGCCGACAACATCATTGCCAGCTGCGGCAAAAAGGATACCGCGATCATCTATGCCAATACCGACTGGGGCGTGACCAATTCAGGGAATGTGCGGTCGCAGCTTCAGGAGGAAGGGGTCAACGTGGCAGCCTATGAGGGCTATATCTCCGGGCAGACCACGGACTTTACCCCGATCCTTGCCAAAATCAAGGAGCAGGGCCCCGAGATCCTGTATGTTGCCGCCGCCAATTATCAGGAAGGCGCAAATATCTTTAAGCAGGCGATCAACCTGGACTTTAATACAGACTATTATGCGGCAGGAACGATTCTGATCCAGGATTTCGCCGACCTGATGGGAAGCACGGGTGATGGGATTATCGTCATGTGCTCGGTGCCAATGTTTACGGAAACGGCGCTGGAAAACGCGGACCAGGCGGCACTGGATTTCATCGCGGCATATCAGGAGGCTTATGGCGAAGTGCCGGATGGCTTCGCGGCAAATTTCTTCGACGCAACCAACATGCTGCTGGCAAAGATCGAGGAATGCGGCTCTTACGATGCCGCAGCAATCCAGCAGGCTTACCGCAGCTATGAGAAATACCCCGGGGTCTCCGGTACGATCTCGCTGCTGGACACAAAGGACGTTGTTCGGGACGTTATCACCTACGAGCTGCATGACGGGCAGTTCTACCTGGCGAAATAACCAGTTGGTTTCAAAACCCATACTGTCACGAAAACCGGAAAGGAAGGTTTCAAAATATGAGCGAAAAAATGTATGCCGAAGAAGAGCTGGTGCGCGAGGTGCGCGCGGCAAATATTGTGCGGGGCAAATGGTTTGCGCTGCTGGCAAAGCATATCCCGGCTGAGATTTTCGACGAAGCCGCGAAAAAAGCCTGCTGGGAATTCGGCTTGAGCCGCAAAGAAGCGGCAGGCGGCGAATGCGGTTCCAGTATCCCGATGGCGGAATATTTCGCGTCCGGCGCGTCGGCGAAGGTGTTCCAGTGTGAAATCCTTGAAAAATCCCCTGAAAAGACCCATCTCCATATTGGCAGCTGCCCGTTGGTGGAAGGCTTCCGGCAGGTCGGCTGCACGCCTGAGCAGATTGCGCATTACTGCGACCTCATATGCAACGGGGATTACGGCACAGCCGATTCGGTCGGGCTGACCTGTACCTTTGGGGGACTGATCGCGCATGGCGGCAAGGTTTGCGATATGACTTTGGCGCTGAAAAAATAAAAAGCATCCCACCAGAGGAAGGAGCGTAAAAAAATGGACTTAAAACTGGCGGGCAAGCTGGCGCTGGTGACCGGCTCAACGGCGGGCATCGGCAAGGGCATAGCAAAGGCACTGCTTCAAGAAGGCGCGGTTGTATTTGTCAACGGGCGCAGCGAAAAGACGGCCGGCGCTGCCGTTGCGGAGCTGTCAGCATTTGGCGACTGCCGCCCGGCGGTCGGAGACGTGACAACGGCTGAGGGCGCGCAGGCGGTCATTGACGCAGTGGATGCGGCGGGCCCGCTCGAGGTGCTGGCCGGGAACATGGGCACTTACAAGGGGACCGCGTTTGACCAGATCAGCGACGAAGAGTGGCACTGGATGATGAACGCCAACCTGTATTCGCAGGTGCGGATGTGCCGCCATTTCCTGCCGAAAATGCTGGCGCGCAATGCCGGGCGCATTGTGCTGATCGCGAGCGAGTGTGGCATCAAGCCGCTGACGGATATGGTGCATTACAGCGTATCCAAAACGGCAGTAATCGGGCTGGGCCGCGCGCTCGCAGAAATGACAAAGGGCACGGCAGTAGCGGTGAACACAGTGCTCCCAGGCTTAACAATGACCGAAAACACTGCGGAATACCAGACCAAACGCGCCGCCGCAGAAGGGAAAACGCTGGAACAGGCGATGAAGGAATACTTCACTGCCTATGAACCAACCCAGCTGCTCCAACGCATGACCACCGTAGAGGAGGTCGCGTCGGTCGTAACCTATTATTGTTCGCCGGTTTCCGCAGCAGCGAACGGCGCAACCGTCCGCGCGGAAGGCGGGCTGATCCGCAGCATTTAACCCTACGGGTCTGATGCGGCGGGAGGAGGGGCCCCCGGTCCCGCCCGCAGGCGGAATGAAGTTTTTACTCGATTTTTTTACAAAAAAATCGCGGGTGCAGGGCAGAGCCCTGCCGCTGCCCGCGCAGGGTCGGGTGCAGGGCAGAGCCCTGCCGCCCGCCGGGGAGGCGCAGGGGTCCAGGGGACAGCGGCCCCTGGCGCCCGCTGCGGAGGCGATCCCCCCGGAGGGGGATCAGATGCAAACAAAATCGTGTCCGACCCCAGCATCAAAGCCGCAATCGGTTCCTTCTCCTCATCCTGCTCCATGGCCGCCGCGCCCGTGTTTGACGAAGCAGGCGTGCTGCACCTCGGCCCGACCGCGTCCCACCCCGACTTTGTCAGCATGGGCGAAAAGTCATTTACCATCGCGATGCCGATGAAGTTTGAAGGCGCGGCGGACGCGGACTACGCCTACCAAAAGACCGGCGGCAAAGACATTGCCCTCATTTACCTGAACAGCGATTACGGCGTGTCCCATTCCAGCGTATTCAAAGAATCCTACGAAGCCCTGGGCGGCAAGGTCGTAGCCTTCGAAGAATTCATCCCCGGCCAGACAAAAGACTTTACCCCGGTCATCACCAAGATCAAGCAGGCAAACCCCGGCGCGCTGTTTGTCATCGCCGATTACTCGGACGGCGCAAACATCTTCAAGCAGGCGAAAAACCTGGAACTGGACTGCGACCTGATCGGCCCCGGCATGCTCATCAAGGATGAATTCATCGACGTTGCGGGCGACGCGGTCGACGGCCTGCTGATGCTTTCGACCCTCCCGATCTACTCGGAGGACGACCGCGAGAACGAATCCCCCGCAAAGGCCGCGTTCGTCAGCGAATACCAGGATCTGTACGGCGTGATCCCGGACGGCTTCCCCGCAAACGCCTATGACTGCATCACGCTGATTTCCGGCATGATCGACAAGGTCGGCTACGACGCGGACGCGCTGGCACAAGAATTCCGCCAGGTCGGGCGCTATGAAGGCGTTTCCGGCAACATCACGATCGACCCGGAAACCAAAGAGGTCAAGCGCGACCTGATGGTCTATACCATTGCCGACGGCAAATACGCGGTTGAAGAAATCGTCCCGGCTACATAACCGCGCGGAACGGGGAAGGAGTACAACATGTTTTTTCAACAGGTCGTCAATGGCCTGACCATCGGCAGCATGTACGCACTGGTCGCGATCGGCTACACGATGGTGTTCGGCGTGCTGAAGCTGGTCAACTTTTCGCACGGCTCGGTGTTCATGGTAGGCGCGTACCTGACGCTGGAGCTCAGCCTTGCGCTCGGCGGCAACTTTTTCCTGGCGGCCGCGCTCAGCCTTGTGCTGGCCGGCGTGCTGGGCGTTGTGATCGACCGCGCCGCCCTGCAGCGCCTGCGGGTCAAAAAGGCCGACCGCATCACGGCGCTGATCTCCACGCTGGGCGTTGGCACCATCCTGGACAACGCGGTGATGATCGGCTTCGGGTCGGAAACCAAAGCGTTCCCGAATGTGCTGCAGCTGGGGCGGTTTACCGTCGGCGGGGCGGTCGTCAGCTGGGTGCAGGTCATCATCCTGCTGCTCGCGCTGGTGCTCATGGCCATTATGAGCGCCATCGTATACCGCACCCGGATGGGCTGCGCGATGCGCGCGACCTCGCAGAACGCGGACGCGGCGCGGCTGATGGGCATCAGCGTCAACCGCGTGATCGCGTTCACCTTTTTCATCGGCTCGCTGCTCGCGTCGGTCGCGGGCACCATGTACGGCATGTACTACGAAGCGATTGACCCGATGATGGGCTCGGTGATCAGCATGAAAACCTTTGCCTGCGTGGTGCTGGGCGGCGTTGGGGTCCTGCCGGGCGCGATGCTGGGCGGGCTGCTGATTGGCGTGGCCGAAGCGGTCGGCGCAAGCTACATCAGCTCGGGCTACCGCGACGCGATCGCGTTTGCCATTCTGATCCTGGTGCTGGTGCTGCGGCCGCAGGGCATCCTGGGCAAAAAAGCCGCGGATAAGCTGTAAGGGGGGACAAACTGTGAATTCCATTTACCAGGCGCTTGCAAAACGCCAAAGGCTGACGCAGCTGGTGCTGCTGGCAGCGGCCGCAGTGTTCCCGCTGCTGGTCAGCAACCCTTATGCCATCCGGCTGGCCATCCTTTCCGGCATCTTTATCATCCTGTCGCTCAGCCTGAACCTGCTGACCGGCTTTTCCGGCCAGATTTCCCTCGGGCATATCGCGTTCTACGGCATCGGCGCATACACCGCCGCTATTTTATCCAAAAACCTTGGCGTAAACTTCCTGATCTGCATGCTCGCAGCGGTCGTCGTCACGGCGCTGTTTGGGCTGCTGCTCGGGCTCCCGGCGCTCAAGCTGGGCGGGTACTACCTCGCGATTGTAACGCTGGGCTTTTCCGAGATCGTCCGGCTGGTCGAAATCAACTGGATGGACCTCACCAACGGCCCGCTTGGCATCAACGGCATCCCCAAGCCCGCGCTGTTTGGCGTCAAGCTGTCCTCGCCGCGCGCCTACTATTACATGTGCCTGCTGCTGGTCGCGCTGACGTCCTCGTCATCCGGAATATCCTGGAATCGCGCGTCGGCTATGCGCTGGGCGCCATCCGCGGGGACGAAAACGCCGCAAAATTCATGGGCGTGAACATTTTCCGCTATAAAATCATGGCCTTCATGGTATCGGCAGGCATCGCGGGCCTCGCCGGGGCGTTCTTTGCACAGTACGTCACCTTTATCGACCCGACAAGCTTTGCCTCCGACCAGTCCACACTGGTGCTGATCATGGTGATCTTTGGCGGCATCGGCTCGCTGCCGGGCAGCGTGACCGGCGCGGTCGTGCTGACGCTCGTGCCTGAGCTGCTGCGCGGCCTGATGGAATACCGGATGCTGATCTATGGCGGCGTCCTGGTCTTTATGATGCTGGTGCGCCCGGAGGGCCTGCTGGGCAAAATGAACTTCAAGCACATCCGCCAGCAGTGCTCGGCTGCGGCGGACGATGGGAAGGGGGGCTCGTGATGGTTTTGCAGACAAAGGATGTGGTGCAGCGGTTTGGCGGCCTGACGGCGGTCAACCAGGTCACGATGCAGATTGAGGACGGCCAGATCGTCGGGCTGATCGGCCCGAACGGCGCGGGCAAGACCACCTTCTTCAACGTCATTACCGGCGTCAATACGCCGGACGAGGGCAGCGTACACTTCCTGGGCGAGGAGATCACCGGCACGCCCGCGCACGAGATTGTAGCAAAGGGCATTGCCCGGACCTTCCAGAACATCCGCCTGTTCAAAAACATGACGGCGCAGGAAAATGTCATCGCCGGGATGCACACCGCATCGGAAGCGAACCTGCTGGACGCGGTGTTCCGCACCCGGCGGCACCGGGAGGAAACCCGCGCGTGCGAGCAGAGGGCGGACGAGCTGCTCAGCCTGGTCGGCCTGTATGATTTCCGCTATGAGCTCGCGGCCCGCCTGCCCTATGGGCACCAGCGGCGGCTGGAAATCGCGCGCGCCCTTGCGGGCGGCCCCAAGCTGCTGCTGCTCGACGAGCCCGCGGCGGGCATGAACGAGCAGGAAACCGCCGGCCTGCTGGAATTTATCCGGAAGCTGCGCGGGATGGGCTGCACGATCCTGCTGATCGAGCACGACATGAAGCTGGTGATGGGCATCTGCGAAAATATTTACGTGCTCGACCACGGCGAGCTGATCGCGCAGGGGCCTCCGGAGGAAATCCAGAACAACCCCCGCGTCATTGAAGCGTATCTCGGGAAGGAGGGCTGAGCATGGCGTTTCTGGAAATCGAGGACCTGAACGTCCATTACGGCGCGATACACGCGCTGAAAGGCATCAATATCCAGGTGGAACAGGGCGAGATCGTGACGCTGATCGGCTCAAACGGCGCAGGCAAAACGACCACCATGAACACCGCGGCAGGGCTGCTGCGGCCCAGCCAGGGCAAAATCCTCTTTGAAGGGGAGGACATTACCCGGCTGGACGCGCCGCAGGTCGTGGGGCGCGGCATCTGCCTGTCGCCGGAGGGGCGGCAGGTCTTCCCCGAGCTCAGCGTGCGGGAAAACCTGGACCTCGGCGCCTACCTGCGCACGGCGAAGGAACGGGACGAAACGCTGGAAGTGGTCTACAGCCTGTTCCCGCGCATCAAGGAGCGCCTGAGCCAGCCGGCGGGCACGCTGTCGGGCGGCGAGCAGCAGATGCTGGCGGTCGGGCGTGCGCTGATGGGAAAGCCCAAGCTGCTGATGCTTGACGAGCCGTCGCTCGGGCTTGCGCCGATCGTCATCCAGGAAATCTTCGACCTGATCGTCCGGATCAACCAGCTTGGGACAACCATCCTGCTGGTCGAGCAGAACGCGAAAATGGCGCTGCGGATCTCCCATCGCGGCTACGTGCTCGAAACCGGCAGGATCGTGCTCAGCGACAGCGCAGGCGCGCTCCTGAGCAGCGAAAAGGTGCGGGCCGCATATTTGGGAGGTTAAGACGATGCAGAAATTATCGAATGAAGACGCATTCCTCCAGATCATGCAGGCGGAAATGTCGCCTGCGCTGGGATGCACGGAGCCGATCGCGGTCAGCTATGCGGCGGGGGTCGCGCGGCGGCACGCGCCCGGGGAGATCCGCCGGATCAGCTGCAAGGCGAGCGTGAATATCATCAAAAACGTCGCGTCGGTCACCATCCCCGGCACCGGCGGGCGCAACGGCATGAAGCTTGCGTGCGCGCTGGGCGCGGCCAAGCCGGATACTGGCAGCAGGCTGGAAATCCTGAGCGGGCTGACCGAAGCGCAGCTGGCGGAAGCGCTTGCGCTGACCGAAAAGGTCACGGTCGAGCAGGCGCAGGTCAAATGCGCGCTGTATATTGAGGTGGAAATCGAGACCGACCGGCACACCGCGCGTACCATCACCCAATATTCCCATATGAACACGACTTATCTTGAAGTGGACGGCGCGGCGCAGGACGTCGCGGGGGAGGGCGCGGCAGCCGATGAGTCCGAAACGCTTTATGCCGACCTGAACCTGAAAACCATCCTGGAATTTGCGGCGCAGACGCCGCTCGAACGCCTGTCCATCGTGCGGGACGCGATCCGAACCAACACGGCAATCGCAAAGGAAGGGCTCGCGCGGGAATACGGCCTGCAGGTCGGCCGGACGCTGTCGGAATCGGTGGACAAGCTGATGCTGTCAAACGACCTCGCGACCTATGCAATGATGCTGGCCTCCGCAGGCTCGGACGCGCGCATGGCGGGCAGCAGCCTGCCGGCCTATTCCAACTCCGGCTCCGGCAACCAGGGCATCACGGCGACCATGCCGGTTGTCGCCGCCGCAGAAAAGCTGGGGGCGAATGACGAAGCGCTGGTGCGGGCGTGCACGGTCAGCAACCTGACCGCGATTTTCATCAAGCATAAGCTGGGAAAGCTGTCCCCGGTCTGCGGCGCGATCATCGCGGCGACCGGCGCGGCCTGCGGCATTGTCGCCCTAATGGGGGGCGGGCTGCCGCAGACGGTGAGCGCGGTGAAGAATATGCTCGGCAACGTCGCCGGGATGTTCTGCGACGGGGCGAAGGCCAGCTGCGCGCTCAAGGTGTCCACCTGCGCCAACGCGGCCGTGCAGGCGGCAATCCTCGCGATGAACACCCATTACATCAAGGGCACGGACGGCATCGTGGGGAATACCGCCGATGAGACCGTCGCCAATTACTGCCGCGTGCTGGCGGAGGGGATGCCTCAGCTGGATCAGACGCTGCTCGATATCATCATCAGCAAAGAAGCGTAAAAGGAGGATTTGATTATGAATGCAGCACAGAGAATGAGAGCGATGGTGGAAGGCAAGCCGGCCGACCGCATCGGGGTTTCCGCCTGGAAGCATTTTTACCTGGAAGACCGCCACCCGGAGGACTTCTTCAAGCGGACGGTCGGGTTCCAGGACGCCTACAACTGGGATTTCGTCAAGGTCAGCTATAACGGCTACCTGATGCCGGAAGCGTTCGGCGCGGATATCGCGTGGAGCCCGGACAGCAATACCTTCCCGACCATGCTGAAGCATAACGTCAACCACCCGGCGGAATGGGGAAAGCTCCGCCCCGCGAGCGTGAAGGACGGGGCGCTCCGCCGCGAGGTCGACGCGGCCGCGCGGCTGGTCGAGCACTTTAAGGGCGAGGTGCCGGTCCTGCCGACGATTTTCAGCCCCCTGACCGCCGCGCAGGAAATGTCCTGCGGCTGGCTGAACCCGTGGCCGATTATGGCCGACATCCAGTACAGCCCGAACGAGCTGCACAAGGGCCTGGAAACGATTGCCGAAACGACCGAGCGCTTTTTGGAGGAGCTCTGCCGGGTGGGCATTGACGGTGTGTTCTTCGCGACCCAACTGGCCTGCTACAACCGCACGACAAAGGAGCAGTATGACGAGTTTGGGCGCAAATACGACTTGCAGGTGCTGGACAGCATCAAAAACAAGACCTGGTTCAACATGATCCATATCCACGGCGCGGAAGAGCTGTTCTTTACCGAGATCGAGGATTACCCCGTGCAGGCATTCAACTGGGAAGACCTGAACAGCAATATCTCGCTGGAATTTGCCCGCGCGCACAGCGATAAGATCCTCTGCGCCGGGATCGAGCACCTGCATGACCTGTACGAGCCCGACCGCGCGGCCCTCAAGGAAAACGTGCGCGCCCGTGCGGAAGCAGCCGTCAAGGCGGCGGGGCGCGGCCGCCTGATCCTGGGGCCGGGCTGCGTGGTGCCGACCGACGTGCCGGAATACCGCTTGACCGTGCTGAAAGAGGTCGCGGAGGAGCTGGCATGAAAAAGGCAAGGATCGGCATCATCGGCTGCGGGCAGATCGTAAAGATCCGCCACGCCCATGAGCTGGCGGAGTGCGCCTGGGCGGAAACCGCGGGCTATTCGGACTTTGTGCCCGAGCGGGCGCAGGCGTTTGCCAGCCAGTACGGCGGCAGGGCCTACGACGGTTACCAGGACATGCTCAGGGACCCGGAAGTCGACGGCGTGGTCATCTGCACGGCGAACAACGCGCACGCGCCCATGAGCGTGGAAGCGCTGCATGCGGGCAAATCGGTGCTGTGCGAAAAGCCGATGGCGAGCGGCCTTGCGGGCGCGGAGGCAATTTTGGAGGCCGAACGCGGGAGCAGCGGCTTTTTCATGGCGGCGCACAACCAGCGCTTCACAATGGCGCACCGCAAGGCAAAGGCGCTGCTGGAAAGCGGCGCAATGGGGCGGGTGCTGTCCTTCCGGTGTACGCTGGCCCATCCCGGCCCGGAACGGTTCAGCGTCAACCGCACGAATTCCTGCTGGTACCTGAACAAAGCGTCTTCCGGGCTGGGCTGCATCTCGGACCTGGGCATCCATAAATGCGACATCCTGATGCACCTGCTTGGGGAGCCGCTCGCCCGCGTCGCCGCCATCGCGGGTACGCGGGACAAACGCGACGAGACAGGTAGCCTGGCGCAGGTTTATGACAACGCGGTCTGCGTGCTGGAAACGCCAAGCGGCGTGATGGGCACCCTGAACCTGTCCTATACCAACTATTCCGGTATGGAAAACACGACGGTTTACTATTGTGAAAAGGGCGTGCTGCGCTGCCACTACTATCCCGACTGCGCGCTGGAGGTGGTGATGGATGGGGCTGAAACGGTCCGGTATTTTGACGTCCCCCAGCCGGGTTCCGGCGTGATGGACGCGTTCGCCCGCGCGATCGTGGAGGGCGGGCCCTCCCCGGTCCCGGCAGGGGAGGCCCTGCGGGCCATGCGCACCGTATTTGCAATCGAAGAAGCCGCCCGCACACAGAAGATGGTTTCCCTGGATGGGATGTGAGCTTGCGCGATGGTTCAGGGCTCCTCCGGCGTTTGCCGGGGGAGCCCTGTTTTGCAGGCGTGCTTTTTCTTGACATGGAATTGCCGGGGATATATAATGGAATGAATTAAAAGAGGACGGGGCAGGCCGGGGACAGGCAGCTGCGCGGAAGCGTTCCGCGAGGGGCTGTCGGCGGCAGGGGAAAAGCTTGGCCCCCGCGCCCCCTAAAAGGAGGAACCTATGCCACTCGACGCAGTCACCCTGCGCGCGGCGCTCGGCGAACTCGACGAAGGGCTCGCGGGCGGGCGCATTGAAAAAGTCTACCAGCCCGACCGGGAAGAGGTCGTGCTGGCCATCCGCGGCAAAGCGGGGGCAAAGCGCCTGCTGATCTCGGTCTCAGCCGCCGCCCCCCGCATCCACCTGATCGGCAGCAGCCCGGAAAACCCGGCGTCCCCGCCGATGTTCTGCATGCTGCTGCGCAAGCATATCCAGGGCGCAAAGATCGTCTCGGTCAGCCAGCCCGCGCTGGAGCGCATGGCGGTAATCGAGCTGGACGCCACCGACGAGCTCGGCGTGCCCTGCAAAAAATACCTGAACATCGAGCTGATGGGCAAATACTCCAACCTCATCCTGCAAGGGGAGGACGGGCGCGTGATCGACGCGGTCCGCCGCGTGGACGGCGATATTTCCGGCAAGCGGCAGGTGCTGCCCGGGCTGTTCTACCGGCTCCCGCCCGCGCAGGAGGGGAAGGTCGACCCGCTGTCGGTCTCGGGGGCGGGCCTGGCGGCGGCGCTGCGCACCGGGGACGGCGAGAAAGGGCTCGATAAATGGCTGCTCGGGCATTTCCTGGGGCTTTCGCCGCTGCTTTGCCGCGAAATCGCCTACCGTGCGACCGGCGAGACCGGGAAGCCGGTCTGCCAGCTGACCGAAGCCGAGCGCGAGGAAGCCGGGCGCGTTTTTTCGGATTTTACCGGGTTTGTGCGGGAAAACAGGGGGCGCCCCTATCTGCTCACCCGCCGCGAGGAAAAAACCGTCTTTGACTTTTCCTGCCTGCCCATCACCCAGTACGGCGACCTGATCGCGGTGCGGCAGGAGCCCAGCTTTTCCGAGCTGCTTTCAGCCTATTATGCGGAGAAAAGCCGTGCCGAGCGCATGAACCGGCGCGCCGCCGATCTCATCCGCACGGTGACAAACGCGCGCGACCGGGCGCGGCGCAAGCTGTCCGCGCAGCGGCAGGAGCTGCTGGAAACGGCGCAGCGCGAGCGGAACAAGCGCATGGGCGACCTGATCACCGCCAACCTGTACCAGCTGGAAAAGGGCATGAACCGGGTGAAGGTGGTCGACTATTTCGACGAAAGCTGCCCCGAAACAGAGATCGAGCTTGACGTGCGGCTGACCCCGCAGCAGAATGCGCAGCGCTACTATAAGCTTTACAATAAAGCAAAGACTGCCGAGGCCGTGCTGACCGTGCAGGTCGGGCAGGGGGAGCGCGATGTGGACTACCTCGAAAGCGTGCTGGCGCTGGTCAGCGAGGCCGAATGCGAGCAGGACCTTGCGCAGCTGCGCGAGGAGCTGCGGCAGACCGGCGTGCTCTCAAACCGGCAGCAGCGCGGCCAGCGGCAGAAGCCCGTCCGCGCCCGGCCCTACGAATACCGCACCAGCGACGGCTTTGCGGTGTTCGCGGGCAAAAACAACCTGCAAAACGACCTCCTGACCATGAAAACCGCGTTTAAAAGCGATATCTGGTTCCATACGCAGAAAATCCACGGCTCGCATGTGATCCTTGTGGCCGATGGGCGGGAGCCCACCGATGAAGCGATGACCGAAGCCGCCATGATCGCGGCCTACCACTCCAAGGCGCGCGGCTCGTCCCTCGTGCCGGTCGACTATACCCCGGTGCGCTATGTGAAAAAGCCTTCGGGCGCGAAACCTGGCTTCGTGATCTACCACGTCTACCAGACCGCTTACGTCACGCCCGACGCCGCGCGCGTCGAAGCGCTGCGGGTGCGCTGAACGGGCGCAAAAAAACAGCCTGAGGAGGCCGTGTATGCTTCAATATTTTGTCCGCAACGCGTATGAACCCGCGTTCGCCGGGGAAAACCAGCCGCGCCTGTTTTTTGCCAGCCGTGTCGGCTACGGCGACAATTCCTTCAGCCGCACCATGCACTCCCATAACGATTACGCAGAAATCCTGCTCGTCCGCGCGGGGACGGCGGAATACCTGGTTGGCGACCGCCGCCGTTATATCTGCCCCGGCGACCTGATCGTACACAACAGCGGCATTATCCACGACGAAAGCCCATGGGCGGGGCGGGAAATCCGCATTTACTGCCTGGGCGTCGGCGGGCTGGCGCTGCCGGGGCTGCGCCCGAACGCGTTCCTCCCGGATGACGTTTCGCCGGTGTTCAGCAGCGGCGACGCATTCCCGGAGCTTGAAACGCTGTGCGGGATGATTTACGGCGCGCTGCAAAAAGGCGGCGCCGCGCGGGAACGCTACGCGCAGGCGCTGCTGGAAGCCTTCCTGCTGCGGTTCCTGCCGTTGCTCCCGGGCGCGCCGGCGGATCTGCCCGCGCCCGCGCCCAAGCCGGACAGCGTGCTGGGCGCGCGCATCAAGGCATACCTGGACCAGCACTACGCGGAAGACCTGCACATCCCGGAGATCGCGGCCGCGCTGCACCTGAGCGCGCCTTACCTGTCGCATATTTTCCGGAAGCTGTACGGCTACTCGCCCATGAATTACCTGCTGCGCCGCCGGATCGGGGAAGCGCAGACGCTGCTGATTTCGACCGGCCTGCCGGTTACGGAGATCGGCGAGCGCGTCGGCTATGAAACGACAAGCTACTTTTCGGCGCAGTTTGCCAAGCATACCGGGATGTCCCCCAAGGAATACCGCAAACGGTACGCCGGCAAAAGCGAAGGGGAGTAGCCGGTTATTTCCGTTTCAGCTCCTCCTGCGCCCGGTATTTGCGGCCCACCCGATGCGACTCCCCCATCGCCGAGCCGCGCATGATGCTGCCCGCGCCAAACCGGCTGCGCAGCAGGTCGACCGTCTGGTCCAGCCTGCGTTCGCGCTCCCGCCCCTCGTCCGCGAACAGGGAAACCTGCTCGCAGCCGCCCCGCGACACCTCGGCCAGCGAAACGCCGAGCGCCCGCAGCGGCGTTGTACCGTTCCACAGCTCGCTGAAAAGCTGCTTTGACACCCGGTAGATTTCCGGGGTGATGTCGGTCGGCTCGGCGAGCTTTTTCTGATGGGAACGGTTTTTGAAATCGTTTGACCGCAGGGCGACCGAAATGCAGGAGGTTTTCGCGCCCTCGGAACGCATATGGGACGCGGCGCTGTCGGCGAGCGCCGCCAGCACCTGGAAGGCGCGCTCCCAGGTGGTCACATCCTCTTCGAGCGTGGTTGACACGCTGTAGCCCTTCGCCTCCTCCGGCTCGGAAAGTACGGGGGATGGGTCAATCCCGTTGGCGTATTCATGCAGGCGCTGCCCCGCTTTCGCGCCGAGCATCGATTGGAGGGCCCGCAGGTCGTACCGGGCGAGCTCGCCGACCGTCCGGATATGCGCTTTCCCCAGCCGCTCCGCCGTCGACCGCCCCACGGAAAACAGGCTGCCGGCCGGCAGCGGCCACAGCTTTTCCGGGATTTCCTGCGGGTACAGCGTATGCACGCGGTCGGGCTTTTCAAAATCGCTGGCCATTTTCGCGAGCACCTTGTTTTCGCTGATGCCGACGTTGACCGTGAAGCCGAGCCGCCCGCGGATTGCGTTTTTGATCTGGTTTGCCGCGGCCAGCGGGTCGGGATACAGCCGTTCAGTGCCGGACATATCCAGGAAGCACTCGTCAATGGAATATTTTTCGACTACCGGCGCATATTCCCGGCAGATGTCCATAAACGCCTTTGAAGAACGCTCGTACAGGCGGAAATCGGGCTTGGCGAGCACGAGCTCCGGGCATTTGCGCAGCGCCATTGCAATCGGTTCGCCGGTCTGCACCCCGCGGGCCTTCGCCGGGATGGATTTCGCGAGGACCACGCCGGTGCGCTTTTCACGGTCGCCGCCGACCGCGGCGGGGATCAGGCGCAGGTCTTCGCCGCCCTCCGACACCCGCCGCGCGGATTCCCACGACAGGTATGCGCTGTTTACATCGATATGGAAAACCAGCCTGCGCATCAGGCGCACCCCCTTTCCCTTCCAGTATACCGCATGGCGCGGTTTCCTGCAAGTGGGAAACGGCTGCTGTTCGGTTGGGATGCAGCTGGGCTTTTTTGTTTTGGGTGACGGTTTGGCAGAGGTGCTGGCGCGGCTGAATTTTGCTGCTCCACAAAACAGGGGAAGTATGGTATACTCAATAGAAGAACGCTTCACACAGGATGGTAGGAGGTGTTGCCGGTATGGCACGCATAGATTGGAACAAAGTTGCGGAAGACTATCAAAATTCGGTTTTGAACAAGGAACGCCTGCACCAATATGCGCAAAAGGCTGCTCAGGCGCTGCGCAGCAGGAATGTTTTCTTTGACGGGTTTACGGACGCTGCATATGAAGCGGCGAAAGAAGCCGCATGGCAGGCGTGGCAGCGGCAAGGCTTTTTTCATCGGCTGTTCCACCGCCCGCCCGCCCCGCCGGCGCCGTCCTGCCCTGGGCTGGACGACCGGCATATCGGTTACTGGGTGCTGGAAACCAGCGAGGAAGAGTTACACTCAGGGAGCCGGTTTATCGATTGGGATGTAACCAAGAGCTTCCGCATCAAGCGGACGCGTACCAAGCTGTTTACCGACCACGCAAGCATACGGACAACGAAATGGGTGCTGCTGGAGGACGGCGGGTTGGCGGCCTGCCTCACAATCCGGAGCTACCAGGCGTTCCCGTATTGGGAGTCGATGTTCTGGCTGAAGGAGTCCGGGCGCGTCGCGCTGAACGGGCTTGAACGCCGTAACGAAACGCTGGAAGATAACTGGAAGCGCATGTCGGACGAGGAGATCCTGCTGCTCGACCATAAAAAGCGGAGCGTCAGGAGACGGAATGTGATGCGGGACGATTATTATGTGGAGGACAGCGAGTGCATCCGCGCCGATAACTATCTGCTGACCGGGAAAAAGGGCGGCGGATGCAGCAAAAAAATCACGGCCCTGCTGAAAAAGCACGGTTTGTAAAGGGGAAATCCCCGGAAAGGACAGCTTTATGGATGATTTGAGGGAATTTGCGCTCGAGGACGAGTTGGACGAGCTGATTGAAAGCGCGGCGGACGCGGTGGACGATGATGTTTACAGCGTATCCGGGGACGCTTCGCCCGAGCCCTGCGGGGAGGCTGCGGATGGGTTCGATGACCCGGATGACGAACCTTTTGACATGGAGGACGGCCTGTCAGGCGGCACGGGCTGGGAAAGTGGCGTCACCTATCAAACCGTCCCGGACCTCTTTTCAGACGGTTCGACGACTTATGGCTCAGACGGCAGCACATATAAGACGGTGAAAAACGTCTTTTCGGATGGCTCGACAACTTATGGTTCGGACGGCAGCACATACAAGACGGTGAAAAACGTCTTTTCGGATGGCACGACCACCTATGGTTCAAACGGCGTGACCTATAAGACGGTGAAAAAGGTGTTCGGTGAAGGGAGCGTGACCTACGGCAGCGACGGCAGCGAGCTGGAAACCATCCCCGACCTATTCGGCTCTAGGAGCACGGAAAGGAAAAAGTAAACCGGTTTTTTAATCTTCACAAAACCGGAAAAGTATGGTATAATGGAAAAAGGCACAAACCGATTTTGACGGAGGATTACAAGCATTATGGAACAGAAAAAATTAGCCCTTGCCGGGTGCGGCTATCTGGGGAACATCATTGCGGACGCGTACTGCGCGGGGCTGCTGGAAGGGTACAAGCTGGTGGGCGCGTACAGCCGGACGGCGGAGAAGGCGGAAACGGTCGCGCAGAAAACCGGCTGCGCGGCTTGCAAAACGTTGGACGAGCTGTTGGCGCTGAAGCCGGATTACGTTGCGGAGGCGGGTTCCGTGCAGCTTGCGAGGGAGCTTGCCGTGCCGGTGCTTTCGGGTGGGGCAAACCTGGTGCTGCTGTCGATTGGCGCGCTTGCGGACGCGGCATTCCGGGCGGAGTGCGAGCGGACGGCCCTTGCGCACGGGACGAAGGTACATATTGCGTCGGGGGCGGTTGGCGGCTTCGACGTGCTGCGCACGGTTACGCTGATGGCGCAGGCCAAGCGGCTGCCGGAAGCGGCGGGCATTGTGACGCATAAGGGGCCGCAGTCGCTGTGGAACACGCCGGTGTTTGAGGAAGGGCTGCTGACGGATACGGAGGAGCGCCCGGTGCTTTCGGGGACGGCGGCTGATGCGATTGCGGTGCTGCCGACGAAGGTGAATGTGGCGGTAGCGGCGTCGCTTGCGACTACTGGGCCGGATTGCGCGACGGCGCAGATTTTCAGTGTGCCGGGCTTTGTGGGGGACGACCACTGCATCACTGCGGAGATTGACGGGGTGAAAGCGGTTGTTGATGTGTATTCGGGCACGGCGGAAATTGCTGGTTGGAGCGTTGTTGCGCTGCTGCGCAACCTTTCTTCGCCGATCATGCTTTAAGTGCTCTATCCGGGTGACGCTGGGGCTCTGCCCCAGGCCCCGCTGGGGCCCTGCCCCAGACCCCGGCCCTGCGCGGGCAGCGCCAAAGGGACTTGTCCCTTTGGAATCCCTCCCTCGCCTGCGGGCGGGAAGGTGCTGCCGTTTTGTGTGGTGAGCCGCTGTTTCTGCGCCGGGAAGGGCTGATGCGCTGGAAATGTATTATTTTAAGAAGGAGACAGGTAAATGTTTGAGAAACTGGTTGCAATTGAGCCGGTCGGGCTGGTCCCGGAGGCCGAGAAGGAACTGCATACATATGCACGTGAGATTGTGATGTTTGACGGCGTCCCGACCGACGACGCGGAAATTGCCGCCCGTGTCGGCGATGCGGACGCGGTGCTGTTAAGCTATACCTCGCGTTTGAACCGCGCCGCGATGGAGCGTTGCCCGAACCTGCGCTATGTTGGGATGTGCTGCTCGCTCTATTCGGAGGAAAGCGCCAATGTGGATATCGCTTACGCCCGCACGCACGGCATTGATGTGCGCGGTATCCGTGACTATGGCGACCACGGGGTTGTGGAATATGTATTGTGGCAGCTGGTGGAGATTTTGCACGGTTTTGGCGGGCACGCCGCGTGGGACGGCCTGCCGCGTGAGATCACCCGGCTGCGCGTGGGCGTGGTGGGGCTCGGCGTGACCGGCGGGATGATCGCCGATGCGCTGCATTTCCTCGGCGCGGATGTGCGCTATTTCAGCCGCACCCGGAAGCCGGACGCCGAGGGGAAAGGCTTCCGCTACCAGCCGCTCCATACGCTGCTGGAGGAGTGCGAAGTCGTTTTCACCTGCCTGAACAAGAACGTTATTTTGCTGCATGAGGAGGAGTTTGCCCGTCTCGGTTCGCACAAAATCATGTTTAATACCTCGATCGGCCCGGCGGCCGACCTGACCGCGCTCGCAAAGTGGCTGGACGACCCACAGAACCTGTTCTGCTGCGATACCATCGGCGCGCTGGGCGACCCCGCGCTGCAAGGCCGCGGGAATGTGCGGTTCTTGGGCATTTCCTCGGGGCGCACCCGCGAGATGTACGGGCTGCTGAGCGAAAAGGTGCTTGCGAATATCAAGAACCATCTCGCGGGCTGCTGACCACCCTATTTAGCTGAGAAAGGAGAGCGAATATGGCAGATTGGAACCCGGAAAAATACCTGCTGTTTCAAAAGCAGCGCACCCAGCCCGCGATTGACCTTGCTATGCGCATTTCGGGGCTGAGGCCGGCGGTAATTGCGGATATCGGGTGCGGGCCGGGGAACAGCACAGCGGTTTTGCGGTCGGTTTTTCCCGGGGCGGAAACGGTTTTGGGGCTGGACTATTCCGTGCAGATGATTGAAAAAGCCCGTCAGCTGCATCCCGGGCTCCGGTTCGAGGTGTGCCCCGCAGAGGGGATCACCGGCAGCTATGACCTGCTGTTCTCCAACGCCTGCCTGCAATGGGTGCCGGGGCATAGGACGCTGCTGCCGCAGCTGATGTCCCATTTGCGGGAGGGCGGGGTTCTGGCGGTGCAGATGCCCGCAAACCAGGAGGAGCCGCTTTACCGTGTGATCAGAGAGGTGGCCGCAGACAGCCGGTGGGGCTTTTCGGGCCGCGTCACGGAAACCAACGGGCTGCTTCCGCCCGATGCATATTTCGATATCCTGTCGGGCTGCCAGGCGCGGTTTGAGATGTGGGAAACGGTGTATTACCATGTGCTGCCGTCCCATGCGCATTTGCTGCAATGGGTGCGGGAAACGCGGCTGCGCCCGTACCTTGCGGTGCTTGGGGAGGCGGAAAAGGACGCGTTTGAGCAGGAAATCCTCACGCGGGCGAAGCCGTTCTACCCGCTGACGGGCAGCGGCGAGGTCGTTTTCCGGTTCAAACGGTTTTTCTTTACGGCATACCGGGCATAAGGGGCCGTGAAGGATGGGTTTTGCCCGGAATGGGACGAAAAATGGGTGGGAATCTCCGAATAAGGGGATTCCCGTTTCTGTTTACCCCTTTTGCGGCCACTGCGCGGGAGGGGACGAAATTCCCCGAATCCGCCGTCCTGCCGGTTGCGGAAAAACGTGGGGCGTGGTATAATGAAGGCACTACATTTGGATAGGAAAAGGAACAGGAACATGGAACCCACAAAATTTGACCTGAAATATACATCGGTGCGGCGCGCGATTATTGAGCAGCGCTTTGCAAACCTGAACAACCGGCAGCAGGAGGCGGTCTATCAGACAGAAGGGCCGCTGCTGGTGCTGGCGGGGGCGGGCAGCGGCAAAACGACCGTGCTGATCCACCGTATCATCAACCTCCTGCGATTTGGCAAGGGCTATGACTGGCCCTTCGCGCCCGAACAGGCCACGCAGGAGGATCTTGCATTTCTGACGGGCTACCTGCTTGCGCCCAGCGAGGAAAACCGTGTGCAGGCCGAGCGGCTTTGCGCGGTTGCCGCGCCGCGCCCGTGGGAGGTGATTGCGATCACGTTCACGAATAAGGCCGCGAAGGAGCTTCAGGAGCGGCTGGTGCGCGCGCTTGGCGAGGAGGACGCGGCGGGCGTATGGGCGTATACCTTCCATGGGGCGTGCCTGCGTATCCTGCGCAGCAATATTGAGCAGCTGGGGTATGACAAGGCGTTCACGATTTACGACGAGGACGACAAGAAACGCACGATCCTGGAAGCAATGAAGCGGCTTGACCTCGACCCCAAGACCTACGACCCGCGCACGGTGATGGGCATGATCTCCCGCGCAAAGGACAACCTGATCCTGCCGGACGTTTTCGCCGAGCAGGCAAAGGGCGAATTCTTCAAGGAAAAGACAGCCGAAGTCTATCTGCTGTATGAAAAGCTGATGCATAAGGCGAATGCGCTGGACTTTGACGACATCATCCTGAAAACAGTACTGCTGCTGCAAAACCATGACGATGTGCGCGAATACTACCAGCGTAAGTTCCGTTACGTCCTTGTGGACGAATACCAGGACACCAACCATGCCCAATATGTGCTCTGCGCGCTGCTTGCGGGCGGGGGGCAGAACATCTGCGTAGTCGGCGACGACGACCAGTCGATCTATAAATTCCGGGGCGCGACGATTGCCAATATCCTGGAATTTGAAAAGCAGTATCCCGGCGCGAAAACCATCCGGCTGGAACAGAACTACCGGTCGACCAGCAATATCCTGGACACGGCAAACGCCCTGATCCGCAATAACCAGCGGCGCAAGGGCAAGGAGCTCTGGACTGAGCAGGGCGAGGGGGCAAAGGTACATCTGCACCGTTCGGGTACGCAGGAGGAGGAAGCCGCGTTCATTGCGGAAACCATCCTGGAGGGGGCCGAAGCGGGGCGCAAATGGGGCGAATACGCGGTGCTGTACCGCAACAACGTCCTGTCGAATAACATTGAGGGCGCATTTATGCGCGGCGGTATCCCTTACCGCATTTACAAGGGCAGGGACTTTTTCAGCCGTGCGGAAATCCGCGATATGTTCGCCTATCTGTGGGTGGTCGAGAACCCGGCAGACGAGCTGCGGCTGCGCCGGATTATCAACGTGCCCGCCCGGAAGATCGGCGGAAGGTCGGTTGAGCTTGCGTCTGAGGAAGCGGCAAAGACCGGGCAGATCCTGTTTGACGTGGTGCGGCATGCGGACGAGTATCCGGCGTTGTCCCGCGGAGCGTCGGCGATGGTGCGGTTCGGTGAAATGATCGAAAAGCTGCGGGAGCAGCGGGAAACGCTGTCCCTTTCCGAGCTCTACGAAGCGATCCTGGAGCAGTCGGGCTACCGCGCGGCATGGGAAGCGAAGGATGACAGCGAATCGCGGTCACGCATAGAAAATATCATGGAGCTGAAATCGAATATCGCGGACTATGAAGCCCATGCGGCGGAGCCGTCGCTGGCGGGGTTCCTGGAGGAGATGGCGCTGTTTACCGACGCTGACCATACCGACGAAACCGAGGACGCGGTGCTGATGATGACGATGCACTCGGCGAAGGGGCTGGAGTTCCCGACGGTGTTCCTCTGCGGGATGGAGGACGGGCTGTTCCCGAGCTTCCGCTCGGAGGAGCGCGAGGAGGACATGGAAGAAGAGCGCCGCCTTTGCTATGTAGCGGTAACGCGGGCGCGGAAGGAATTGTACTTGACCTGCGCGGAGCGGCGGATGCTCTACGGGCGGACGCAGTATGCGAGGCCGTCCAAATTCCTGAACGAAATGCCGAAAAATCTGCTTGATTCCAATATGGGGACGCAGCAGGCGCCATCGATCCAGACCGATGTGCCGGGCACCTCGTCGTCGCGGGTATCCTACGTGTCGGCGCGGCGGGTCGGCATTGCGCCGCAGGCGCTTTCGGAGGCGCCGGACTTTGCGGCAGGCGACCGGGTCAAGCACCGCGTGTTCGGCGAGGGCATGGTCGTTTCGGTGAAGCCGATGGGCGGGGACGCGCTGCTTGAAATCGCGTTTGATACCAAAGGGACGAAGCGCCTGATGGGAAAGCAGGCGGGGCAGTTCATGGAAAAAATCTAAA
The DNA here is from genome assembly GCA_009911355.1 of Clostridiaceae bacterium. Lineage (GTDB taxonomy): Bacteria > Bacillota > Clostridia > Oscillospirales > Butyricicoccaceae > QXXE01. The sequence continues at coordinate 49,103 of QXXE01000001.1, forward strand.
GCCTGCCGCCGCAGAACCCCATGAGGATTTGCTAACGGAAGCCCAAACCCCGCTGGCGTCGTTGTGCCAGCGGGGTTTGGGCGGGAGCGCGGTAAACGGTTCTGCACACAGAACATAACCCGACCAGCCCGCCGTCGTTATGGCGGGCTGGTCACCACGCAATAACAGTCTAAGAAAAGCCCAGCCCCCGTCCCGCCCGCGGCGAGCAGAGATGCGTCAGCATCTCGGGGTCTGGGGCGAAAGCCCCAGCGGGTGCAGGGCAGAGCCCTGCCGCCCGCCGCGTAGGCGTGGGGTGCAGGGGTAGAGCCCCGCCGCCCGCCGCGCAGGCGCGGGGTGCAGGGGCAGAGCCCCGCCGCCCGCCGCGTAGGCGCGGGGTGCAGGGGCAGAGCCCCGCCGCCCGCCGCGCAGGCGCGGGGTGCAGGGGCAGAGCCCCGCCGCCCGCCGCGCAGGCGTGGGGAGGGATAAAAGAAAGGATGGGAAATGTGCGTATCCTACATACTGGCGACCTGCACTTCGGTGCTTCAATTGGCGGGTTCTCTCTGCTTCCAGAACAAGAAGCACTCGTGGAAATGCTCCTGAAAATCGTTACGGAGCAAAGCATAGACGCAGCCGTGCTTACAGGCGATATTTTTGACCGCGCAGTGTCCACCAGTGAGGCGATCGCCCTCTACGACCGCTTCCTTACCGCCCTCTGCAGGCAATGCCCCGTTTATCTGATCGCCGGCAATCACGACGGCGCAGCACGCCTCGCGTCGCTCGCAGGTCTGCTGCGCGGGGCCGGGCTCTATGTGCAGGGCAGCCTGCGCGAAAAGCCCCAGCCCATCCGGCAGGATGACGCCGAATTTTGGCTGATCCCCTACTTCAATGCCGAGCAGGTGCGGCTGCTGTACCCCAATGCCGGCATCCGCAGCGCCAACGACGCAATGCGCGCCCTAATGGACGACGTGCGCGCACGCCGCAACCCCGCCGCCTGCACAATCGTCGCAGCCCACTGCTTTGTGACCGGCGCGTCGCCCTCCGGCAGCGATACCTCTGCCGTGCTCGCCGGCGCCGGGCGGGTCGGCGCGGATGTGTTCCAAGACATCCCATATACCGCGCTCGGGCACCTGCACCGCGCACAGCAGCCCGCGCCCAACGTCCGCTACTCCGGTTCGCCGTACCCCTACAGCTTTTCCGAAGGGGAAAAATCAGTGACCATTTTCGATACCGCCACACGGCAAATTACAGAGATCCCGCTGCACCACGCGCGGACGCTGCGCACCGTGCGCGGCACCTTCGACGAGGTGCTCGCACTGCCAACGAGCGAGGACTACCTGCAAATCGAGCTGACCGACCGGGGCGCCGGACTCGAAACGCTCGATACGCTGCGCGCACGCTTCCCGCGCCTTGTCACCCTGCTCGGACGGCAGGCCGCAGGCGGCGAAGCGACAACCCTGACCGTTGAAGAGCTGCGCACCCTGTCCCACCGCCCAGCTGACCTCGTGGGGCGGTTTTGTGAGGAAATCGGCGGCAGCGCCGCGCAGCAGGAGCATATTACACTCTTTTTAGAGCTGCTGCGTGAAATTCAGGAAGGGGGCGGCGGACAATGAAGCCGATCAGGCTGGTTTTCCAGGCGTTTGGGCCCTACCCGGGGCGGCAGGAGATCGACCTTGAAGCGCTGGGGCGCGCGGGCCTGTTCCTCATCCGCGGCGAGACCGGCGCGGGCAAGACGGTCATCCTTGACGCAATGGCGTTCGCGCTTTATGGAAGATCGTCGGGCGGCGCGCGCGGAGAGCTCGGCGCGATGCGCTGCCAGCTCGCCGCGGAGGATACCCCGACGGAGGTGGCGTTCGACTTTGAAACCGGTGGGCGGCGCTACCGCTTCACACGGCGGCTCCGGGTGCGCCGTAAGCGCAGCGGCAGTACAGAATTGATCCCCGAGCAGGACGCGTTTTTCCGCAACGCCGACGGCGATTTTGAGCCCTTCTTCGAGAACCCGAAGCAGTCCCTGGTCGAAGGCAAGGCCGAAGAGCTGCTTGGCCTGGGGTATGACCAGTTCCGGCAGGTCGTGATCCTGCCGCAAGGGCAGTTTGAACGGCTGCTCGTCGCCAAGCCCGACGAAAAGGAAGCGCTGCTGACCACGCTGTTCGGCATGGGGCAGTGGGGCGAGGCCGCAGAGCGGCTGGGCGAAAAAACGCTCGCCGAGCAGCGGGCGCTCGAAACGCTGCGGCAGGAAAAGGCGGCGCTGTGCCGCGCGGCAGGCTGCGGGCAGGAGGGCGAGATCACGCTGAAAAAGCAGGCGCTGCAAACGCAGATCGCCCGGCTGCAAAAGCAATCCGAGGAGGCCGGGCGCGAAGCGGCGCTGGCTGCACAGGCGCTTGAGGAAGCAACCGTGCTGGACAGCGCGTTCGCCCGGCTGGATGACGCCGAAAAGCTGTGCGCACAGCTGGAAGGGCAGGCGGAGGAGCAGCAGCGGCGGCGGGAAACGCTGGGCCTGCGCGAGCTCGCCGAGCCCTACGACCGGTGGCGCAGGGCGGTGCGCGACGCGCGGCTGGTGCGCGAGACCGTGCAGTCCTCGCGGCAGGCGGAAGCCGACTGCGAAGCCCGCCGCACGGCGCTCGAGAAAGAGGAAAAGCAGGCGGCCGAGCAGCGGGAGCTGCTGCGGCAAAAGGCGGAGAAAAAGCCTGCGCTCGACGCGCAGCTGACGCTGCTCGAGCAGCGCAGGACCTTCGCGGCGGAAGCGGCGGGGCTTGCGGAGCAGCTGGAAAAGAAGCGCGCCGAGCGCAAAAGCTGCGACGAGACCTACAAGCTGTGCGTGGAGGAAAGCAGCCGCGCGGCAGCGCTGCACTTGCAGGCCCTGAGCTGCGAGCTCGCGGAGGGGCTTTCGGACGGCGTGCCGTGCCCGGTGTGCGGCAGCACCCACCATCCCGCCCCGGCGCACGCCGCCCAGGGCGAAATGACCCGCGAACGGCTGCAAAAAATCAACCAGCGGCTGGAAAAGGCCAACGCGGCGGCGCTGCGCTGCGCGGCGGCGTGCGACGCGCTGGAGGAGCAGGCGCGGGCGGCAGAGCGGCGGCTGGAACGCGCGGGCGGCTACGACCCCGCGGTGCATGCCGCCGTGCAGAACCAGGGCAAGGCGGCAAACGCGGCGGTCTGCAAGCTGGAAGTGCTGGAAAAGAAGCTTGCCGGCTTCGCCGCGCGGCGGAGCCAGCTCGACCTTGAAGGGCGGACGGTGCGGGCGTCGCTGCAAAACGGCGAAACCAAGCTTGCCCGCATGGAAGCAGCCGAGGAAGCGGTGCGGCTGGAGCTTGACCGCCTTGACCCGGACGGCGCCGGGCAGGCGCGGCTGCACGATGAAAAGCCGTCGCCCGCGCTGTTCACGCAGCTTGAAAAAGAGCTGCGCGAATATGACGCGCAGCTGTCCGCGGCGCGCGAGGCCGTCCGGGCCGGGCGGGCGCAGCTGGAAGGGCAGGCGCGCCCGGCGCTGGATGCGCTGCGGGAACGGCGCGATGGGCTGCGCGGCCAGGAAAAACAGGCGTACAGCGATGCGAAGGTCGCGCAGGGCCAGCTGTCCCGGCTGTGCGGGACAGAAAAGCAGGTGCTCGAAATCAACCGGGCGCTCGCGTCAAGGGGGGAGGCGTTCGACCGGCTGGCGGCGTTTACCCGGCTTGTGCGCGGGCAGAACGGCGTGAGCCTTCAGCGCTATGTGCTGGGCGTGATGCTGTCTGCGGTCACGGCAGAGGCCAACCGGCTGCTGGAAAATATCCACGGCGGGCGTTACCAGATTTACCGGACGCTGGAAACGTCGGGCCGGACGCGCAAGGCGGGGCTCGAGCTCGAGGTGCTTGACCGGCAGTCGGGCGGCAGGCGCGGCGTGGCGACGCTTTCGGGCGGCGAGAAGTTCCTTGTGGCGCTGTCGCTGTCGATCGGGCTTTCGGCGGTGACGCAGGCCCAGTCGGGCGGCAGGGAGCTTGGCGCGATCTTCATCGACGAGGGCTTTGGGACGCTCGATACACGGTCGCTGGCGGACGCGATGGGCGCGCTTGCGGCGGTGCGTTCGTCGCGCGGGATGGTCGGCATCATTTCCCATGTCGGGCTGCTGCGCGAGTCGATCGAGCCGGGGATCGAGGTCATAAAAAAGAAAGGCGGCAGCACTCTGCGGGTCATACTCTGAATGAAACGCCCCTTCCCTGTTTGCAAGCAGGGAAGGGGCGTTTTGACAGCAGGCTGGGGAAGCGTTCGTTGGCCCGGGCAGGCTCAGGGCTGCCCGCAGGTGCGTTTTTCGAGCCGCAGCACCAGGGCGGTCATATCGTCGCTCCCGCCGCGCTCTGAAGCGGTCATAACCAGGCGGGCTGCGATGTCCTTGGGGCTGTCGCCCGACCGCTTGTCGAGCAGCGTGCGCACCCAGTGGTCGTCCGCGCCGTCGCAGACCCCGTCGGACAGCATGACGAACAGGTCGCCGTGGCCGAGCCGCAGCGGGACGCTTTCCACGCCGCCTTCCTCCTCGCTCAGCCCGACCGGCAGCGCGGCATTGTTCAGCCGGGTAATGCCGCCAGAGGTGACCAGGTAGCTGGGGGCCGCGCCGCATTTCATGGAGGACGCGCGCCCGGAGAACAGGTCGACGGTCAGCGTGTCGAGGGTGACGAACCGCCTGCCGTCGCACTGGATGCGGTAGGACGGCGCGACGGCGCGCAGGGAGTCCTCGGCGGATACGCCTGCGTGCAGGAACCGCTCCATCAGGCCGAGGAAATTGCGGCTGTCGCGTGCGGCCTGGTCGCCGGTGCCCATGCCGTCGCACAGGAGCAGGCAGGCGACGCCTTCGTCGGTGAGGAAATAGCGCCCGGTGTCACCGGAGACGCGCTCGCCTTCTTTTTGGCGCTGCCCTACGCCGACAACGGCGCGGAAGGTGGCCTGTTCGCGCAGCACCACGCGTTCCCCCAGCTCGTCCGAGAGGAGGGCGGGTTCGGTCAGGCTGACCGAAAGCAGCGCCGAAAGGCCGGCCGCGAAGCCCTGCTTTTGTTCCAGGATGCCGCCGACCCCGGGGCCTGCGAGCTCGACCCGCAGCCGGCCCAGGCCGTCGCGGAAGACGGCGACCTGTTCGGCGGTGCCGAAGGCCTGCGCGTAGCGCCGCACCTGCTTTTCGCGCGCGGGCAGGGAGATGAAGTCCTGCGACAGCCCGGCGGACATCTGACGGAAGATGCCGGTGATGCCTGCGTACTGCCGGGCGATCAGCGAGCGGTTTTCCTCCTGGCGCTGGCGGTATTCCTGGCGTTCGCGCAGGGTGTAGAGTGACTCATTGACGGCGCGCAGAAGCTCGGGGAAGTGGATGCAGCGGCTGGAAAAGTGGCGGGGGAAGTCGGTGGCCTCAGCGCGTCCGCGGCGCAGCATGGGGACGGCTGCGTCGTCCAGCGCCCCGAGGGTAGAGACGTAGTCCTTTTGCCAGCAGTAGGCGCAGATGGAGCATTTGCGGCACACGCGTTCGGCGGCGGTGTCGAAAACGGCGCGGCTTTCCTCGTCGGCGGACGCGCGGCCATATTGCGCGCCGCTCATCATGGAGAGGTACATTTCGTAGAAGGCTTGGGCGGCTTCCCCGGCGCGCCTGCGGGAAGACTGCCGGAGCCGGGCGGTTGCGTCGGACACCTCGGCCTGTTCGGGGAGCAGGGTTTCGCTTGCGCCCTCCCAGAAGGCGGAGGGCAGGGCGGCGAACAGCAGGGCGGCTACGGCGACCTCGTAGATGGAGGGCAGGAAGGTTTCGCCGCCCATGCCGAGCAGGGCGGCGCAGCCCGCGGCGAGGGAGAAGAAGAGTGCGAACAGCCGCCGGCCTGCGCCGCGGAAAGCGCCTGCGGCGAGGGCGGCGAAAGCGTACAGGCAGGTGAAGTAAGCGCCGCCTGCGGCGGCTGCGTCCATTGTCATGCCGAACACGACGCCGACGGCGGCGCCCATTGCGCTGCCGCACAGGCAGGCTGCGCCCATGACGACGAGGACGGCAGCGGCGCGGGCGGGGGCGAATTTACCGAAGAGCATGAGGTCGCTTGCCGAGAGCAGCAGGGTTGCGGTGAGGACGAGGAAGGCTGCGGGGCGGGCGACAACGCCGTCCTTTGGGGGGGAAAGGGCGATGGTGTAGAACCAGCAGGCGGCTGCGGTGAGCAGGAGCGAGCAGGTAAAGAGGGCGAGCCAGCGCGCGCTGATATCGGGGAGGAAGACGAAGGTGCATGCGCCGGTAGAGAGGGTCGTGGTGAGCGGCATGAACCAGCGCTGGCGCATGAGGGGGGAGTCGCTGAAGACGTGGGCGGTGCAGAGGGTGAGAAGGGCGGACGCCGCGTAGGCGACTGACTGCGGGTCGCCGGGGCGGAGGAAGAGGTAGCCGAAGAATGCGCCGATGACGGCGGGGATGCCGCCGCCGGTGGCGCACAGGGCGCCTGCCATTGCTGCGCCGAAGGGTGCGAAGCCGCCGAAGATGGTGGCGCGGGCGAGCAGGGTGCTCAAGAGGAAATGACGGGAGATGTGCAGGAAGGTGCGCACGGTGTGTGCGTTGAGGAATCGTTCACGGGTAGCGGCAGCTTGTGCTGCTGCGACGAATAATTTGTTTTTATGCTTGTCCATAGCTTGCCAGCCTCCTTGTGCAACCAGTATAGTCCATTCCCTATGCGAGGTTTGGCGGGAAATACGGTTGGACATGGAAAAGTTAGGAAAAAATTAAATTTTTATTTATTTGGACTATTTGAAAGAGGAAATGGTGTCGTAAAACGAAAAACGCCGGAAATTATTGCCGAGGGAGCCGGTAAGCTGCGAACCCTAAAATTCGCAACAAAAAAGCGTCAAAAAGCCGTCAAAACCCAGCGTTTCAACGCTATAAAGCGACAACTTGATCAAAAACCGCGAAAATCGAATTTTTCCAAGCAATTTCCCCCCGCCGCCGCCGAGGGCTCCGCCCTCTGGACTCCCGGCAGGGGCGCTGCCCCTGCACCCCGCGCCTGCGCGGCGAGCGGCAGGGCGCTGCCCCTGCACCCCGCGCCTGCGCGGCGAGCGGCAGGGCTCTGCCCCTGCACCCCGCGCCTGCGCGGCGAGCGGCAAGGCTCTGCCCTGCACCCTGCGCCTGCGCGGCGAGCGGCAGGGCTCTGCCCTGCACCCGCTGGGGCTTTCGCCCCAGACCCCGAGATGCTGACGCATCTCTGCTTCGCCTGCGGGCGGGACGGGGGACTGGGGGCTGCCACATCCTTACCGCTCAATGACCAGTCCGCCAGAACGGCGGCGGACTGGTCGGGAAGGTGTTTCGATGGGTGCTTCCCCATATACTGCTCAGACGCACGAAAAGTCGCTGGCATTATGACACCAGCGACTTTTCTTAGCTTCCGTTCAGTTTCTTGGCGCAGTCCAAACTGCGCCGCAGGTCGGGCAGGTTTGTACAACGGCGGTTTGTTCGGCATACGCGCAGATATGCTCTGTATTCACTGTTTGGCTGTGAAAAGAGCCGCTGGCGTAGTTTTAACTGCGTCAACGGCTTTTTTCGTTCTTGTTTAATGACCCGGCGGGCCCGCAACACGGTTGGAAATCGCTTACCGGTGGTGCGGGTTTGTTTTTACAATGCTGCAAGCCTTCGTGAGCTGTGCCGAGATCAGGCTTCCATAACGGTTTTCGTAGACCGTCAGCATCGGGACACGCTCGTTTTTATGGAAAACAGCATATTTCGGGGTCAGGTTGGTCAGTGTCAGCGCTTTTACATCGGCGTTGCAGCGTGAGCAGGGGCACACGTCGAACATTTTAATGTAGCGCGGGGCCATCGACTCAACCAGCGTTTGCATAATGTTCAGATAGACCAAGTCGCTCCCAAATGTAGGGGTCGGCGCGGGCCCTTGGAAATTACGGGAGAGTTCAGATTCCGGCAATACCGGCGCAGGAGCCGCAGCCAAAGCAGGCTCGCTCGGAATAGACGTCGGCGCAGGGGCCGTAGCTGTAGCCGGTGCGAGCCCGGACACAGCTGCCGCTGGAACAGACTCCGGTGCGGAGGGCTCGGTTCCTGCGATAGGCTGGGCCGGTACAGATTCAGGTGCAGCGTTAGCCGTGGCAGACGCAGGGATAGGTGCGGCTGCGGTTGGGGCGGGCTCGGATGCTGCCGCTGCTGCGGCAGGAGCCGGTTCCGGCTCTACAAAGTGCGAGAGCGTTTCTGTCAGCGATTCCGGTGCAGGCGTGGAGATGGATGCAAGTTCATTTGCCAGCGCTGCCGTTACGGGAAGAGATTCGGGAGCAATAGATTCATCCTCCGACTCATATTCAACGGAAACAGGTGCAGAGTTGGGCGTTGTTGTGGAAGCAGGAGCGGGGTCAATTGCCTGCGCAAGCGCTTCCGTAACCGCTTCAAAAGTGGGCTTCTTCGCCGGTGCAGATACTTCTTGAGCAATTGCGTCCGGCGCGGGTGCGTTAGCCTGTGCAGGTTCGACGGCCTGAGCAAGCGCATCAGCAATTGCGTCCGGCGTAGCTGCGTTAGCCTGTGCGGGTTCGACGGCCTGAGCAAGCGCATCTGCAATCACGTCCGACGTGGGTGCGTTAGCCTGTGCGGGTTCGACGGCCTGAGCAAGCGCGTCCGTAATCGCGTCCGACGCGGGTGCGTTAGCCTGTGCGGGTTCGACGGCCTGAGCAAGCGCATCTGCAATTGCGTCCGACGCGGGTGCGTTAGCCTGTGCGGGTTCAACCGCCTGAGCAAGCGCGTCCGCAATTGCGTCCGGCGCGGGTGCGTTAGCCTGTGCGGGTTCGACCGCCTGAGCAAGCGTTTCGGCAATTCTTTCCGGAGCGGGCGGGGCCTCAGGTGTCTCAATCTGAGTCGACTTTTCAGCAGGGGACACTGGGGCAGTGGGCGCAGGGGCGGGTTCTGCCAGCTGTTCAAGCTCGTCGCTCAGTGCCGAACGGATCAGGTCGGCAACCTTATTATCCTGGCTGTTTGCCATCTCGACGATCGGCGGGGTAAGCGGGCGGCCGGGGGCAGCGGCCACAGGCTGGGCGCTGGCTTCCGTGCCCTCCTGCTGGGCGGCCTCGGCCTCTGCTTGCTTTTGCGCAGCCTGGCGCTGCGCAGGGGTTGTAATGAGATTCAAAACATGTGCGGTTTTGCTGCTTTTGCTGTTTTTATCTTTCTTGGATGCCATTTTTTTGATAGTCCTCCTTATGACGCCTGCACCGCTTTGGCAAAGGTGCAGGCTTCTGGGGCAGGGATATGCCCCTTTATCAAGCTGCCGGGCACGGCAATAGCAAGCTTAAAAAGTGTCAATGAATTTGTCGGGATGTCCGCAGGGTGCAGATTTCCTGGATAAAGCTGGGAACCGCGTGGGATACAAAGAAGGGCGAGCCTGTCCCGGCGGCATTGACTGTCCGAGCCCAATGAATCCAGTGATTGGCGGTATCATAATATAGGATACCAGAATGTTAATCGGAATCGTCGGGCAGGGGGAATTGCCTGCCCCAGAGTTCGTCGACCAGCGACTGAAAATCGAGCGCGGGTTTGGAATGGGGAGCGTAGCCGATGACGCTTTCGCCGTGGGCGGGGGCTTCGGCGACCGAAACGCTGGCGCGGATTTTGGATTCAAAAACCTTGCTGTCCAGCTGTTCGGCGATCTGCTCAGAGAGTTCAAGCACCTCGCGGTTCAGGTTGAGGCGGGGATTAAATTTGTTCAGCAGGATGCCCAGAACGCGCAGGCGCGAGTTATAATGCCTGCGGACGGTATCGATGGTCTCGCGGATCTGGGAAACGCCGAGCAGGCTCAAAATCTCCGGGGCCATTGGGATAATCAGGCTGTCGGCTGCAACGTAGGCGTTAACGGTCAGAACATTTAGCGCAGGAGGGGTGTCGATGATAATAAAATCATATTCGTCCTGCAGCTCGTCCAGCTGGGATTTGAGCAAAAATTCGCGCCCGGGGCGGTTAAATTCGAGTTCCGCGCCGGAAAGCAAGATGTTTGAGGGCAGAATATCGCCGGAATCGGTTTCCAGGATCACTTCACGTACCGGCTTGTCGCCGCGCATTACATCATAAATTGTGGCGCAGCTTTCGATATCCAGCCCCAGGCAGAAGCCCAGACTGCCCTGCGGGTCAAGGTCGATGCCGAGGACGTGCGCGCCGCGCTGCTTGAGCGCTGCCAGCAGGGCGGAGGAGGTCGTGGTTTTTCCCACGCCGCCCTTTTGGTTGGTGATCGCGATGACTGTAGACAAAAAAACCCCTCCAGTATCAGAAAATCTCGTAAAATCCATTTTTGAAAAAAGGCGTGCGGCGAGCCGCAGCAAATACAGCCGCCAAAATCCGTCTGAAATCGCCTTATAAAAGCATTATACTACGTCCGGGACGAAAAATATAGTGGGAAAACATAAATTTTTTTGCAGCGTGTGGAATCAGAAAGCAGAGCATGTCCCGCGCTGACCGAGAAAACGGCGAACCACGGCTGCGGCCAGCAGACAGCGTCGGTAAAACGGCATAAGCATTTGCAGGAGGCCGGAACCCGCTGGCGCCGTTCTGCCAGCGGGTTCCGGGCGGGAGAGCAGCAAATGCGTAAGCATCTATATTAGCGTAAACCGACCCAGCCCGCTGTCATAATGGCGGGCTGGGTCATTGAGCGCTAAAGATTCCCAATCAAAACCCAAACTCCCGTCCCGCCCGCAGGCGAAATAGAGATGCGTCAGCATCTCGGGGTCTGGGGCGAAAGCCCCAGCGGGTGCAGGGCAGAGCCCTGCCGCCCGCCGCGCAGGCGCGGGGTGCAGGGGCAGAGCCCCGCCGCCCGCCGCGCAGGCGCGGGGTGCAGGGGCAGAGCCCCGCCGCCCGCCGCGCAGGCGCGGGGTGCAGGGGCAGAGCCCCGCCGCGCAGGCGCGGGGAAGGTCAGGTGGGGCGGGAGAGGAGCCAGAGCGGCGCGCCGTCGTGGCGAGAAGGGGAGAGCTCCGAGACAATTAAAGAATAAGACCAAGGCGTTAAGCTGCGCTCGCGTGAAGCAGGGTCCGCAACCAGTATATCCCCACTTAACGTCAGCCCGCGCAAGATAATGAAATGCCCGCTGCGCGTGAAATGCCCCCGCGTCATCAGCGCAACCGCCAGCCCCCCCGTCGATAAATGCAGCTGCAACGCTTCCTCCGTCAGCTGCTCCGGTGGGACCGCGCGGCATTCCAAACCGTGTGAAGCCGCGATTCCCTGCACAATCGACAAATAAGAGCCCGAGCCGTGGCACCAGTAGCCCGCCCCCGCACACTCCCGCGCCATCGCCGCAGGGTCAATCTGCTCATCCGTCAGAGACGAAACCGCCATGCTCATCGCCGTAGGCCCGCAGCCATAGCCGCCCAACCGGTCCGAACCATACGGCGCGCTTGACCAAGCCTCGTCTGTCTGGTTGTAATACACTACGTCAATGCCGCCGCCCGTCAGGAGCTCCAGCCCTTCCAGCCCCTCTAAACGGCTGACCGTCTCGTCTACCATCCCCTGCGGCGCAGGCAGCGACGACGGCCCCGCCAACTGCGATTCGTCGATGACCTTCGCCGCAGCTGCCCGGCTTGCCGTTTTCTTGGGCATGGTGACTTCGATCGGTGCGACAGCGTCTAAAAAAGCCTGCTGCGCGCCTGCCGCCGCCTGCGCAGCACTCGCCGCCGCCGCATGGGCCGCCTCCGCAGCAGCAGTCATAGCTGCACGCCCCGTGTCAGCCGCCGCCCGCGCACAGGCGCGCGCAGGCGCGGTGACCTGCCAATAGAGCGCAGGGTCCGCATATCGGCAGACAACCAGCTCCGCTGCGCCGATACAAACTGCCGCTAAAGCCAGTATCCCAGCTACCCATTTCCGCCTTTTGTGCAAAACGCGGTTTTTTTCCATTGCCTGACGCACAATAATTCCCTCATTAAATCCGATTGCGGGCTTCCTTATTCCGCAAAGATGTGTTATAATAAAGCAAAGGATCCTCCCCACGGGCTTTCGCGCGCCCGCAGGGCAGGCATTCCCTTCCCTACCGAACAGAACTATAAACTATTATAGCATACCCGCAGCGTACAGCACAATACCGAAAATGCGCCTGCGGCAAATTAAGGAGTGGCTTTTGCAATGCCGGAGCTTAGATTGGAAGGCGTGACCAAATATTTCAAGGTGGAACGCCACAAGCGCATGGCGGTGCAGGATATCGACCTGACCGTCCGGCAGGGGGAATTTGTGTTCCTCAACGGCAGCAGCGGCGCAGGGAAAAGTACCATCCTGCGGCTGCTGGGCGGTGACCTCAGCCCCGACCGGGGCGCGGCCTACCTCGATAATGTAAATATGAACCGGTATTTCGGGCCGTTCCAATACCGCCTGCGCCGAACCTTTGGCTACGTCTGGCAGGATACGCGGCTTATCCGCAAGCGTACCATCTATGACAACCTGTACCTCGCGGCACAGTCCGGCGGGCTTAGAAAACGCTCGGCCGAATCGGTCGAAAAGGCGCTTTCTCTGGTCGGGATGCTCGGCGTACAGGAAAATTATCCCGCAGAGCTGTCCATCGGCCAGGTGCGCCGCGTGGAACTGGCGCGCGCGCTTGTGTGCAGCCCGCCGATCCTGCTGATCGACGAGCTGACCGCCAACCTCGACGACGACAGCATATGGGACCTCATGCATCTGCTGCATGAGCTCAACCAGCGGGGCACTACCATTATTATGGCGACCCACGCGAGCCGCTATGTCAACATCATGCGGCGGCGTGTTGTCACACTCATTGACGGCAGGCTGGCCGGTGATGTGCGCAACGGGCGCTACGCCCAGACCGGCCCGCGGAAAATTACATTTCAGAAAGGGACGAAAAGAAGAAGATGACGGAGATAAACAGCCATTGGCGGAAGGCCGCGCTGACGGCAGGGCTTTGCCTGCTGCTGGCAGGGTGCGGCGGCGGGCTTGAAGCCCCGCAAGCCTATGTGATCGGGGAGAATAACACGGTTACGTTGGACAGCGTCCTGACCTCGGAGGAGGGCGGCACAATCGTCGCCGCCAGCGTCCCCTCGGACGAAGAGGAGGAGGAAAAAGACAAGGACAAGGACAAAGAGGACGAAGAAGAAAGCAAAGACAGCAAAGACGATAAGGGCGACAAAAAGGACAAGAAGGACAAAAAAAGCAAAGATCAAAAAGACGACGAGGAAGCGGCTGAGCAGCTCTCGGAACAGACAGAAGGCGACGGCGGCGAGGAAGGCGAAGAAGGCGAAGAGGCCGAGGAAGCCCCCAGTGATACCTGCATTTATACTTACAGCGGCGTAACGCCGGGAGCGCTTGACCTCTACACCGATGCGCTGCGCGCAAAGGAAGAAGGCTTCCGCATCATTGACGCGGAGTTCAACGTGCAGAAGCAGCGCCCTGAGTACAGCAGTGCGGCAGGCAATGTGACCTTCGCACGCAAGGCGGTTGACGAGGAGGGCGTGCTGTTTGAGATCGTCATCAATTGGAGCGGCGGGGCGTGTATCGTCACGGTGCAGCGTACCCCCGGGACGATCATAGAGCCTGTGGAGGAGGAGAAATCCTCGCAGGGCGCGCCGGCGATGCAGCGGGCGCTTACCCTTACCGAGACGGTTGATTATGTGCGGTCGCTGCCGCCGTCCGCAATTGGCCTCGAAGGTTCGTCGATGGCGGAATATAGCCTGATCCCCGTACAGGGAAGCCCGATGGTCGACGGGCAGGTCTGCCGGCATCTGAACGTTTACCAGGAGGATCCGAACGCCGGGACAAACGTCTTCAAGGGCACATACCTTGTCGGCGGGAGCGGGGTGTATGAGCTGGACGAGGCAACAAATGAAGTCCGGCTGGTACACAGCTGGTAATTGCCAAACGCCCCGGGTGCGCCGGGTAGGGCGCACCCGCAATATGGTATTATAAAGCGCAGCAACCACCCGCCAAGCGGGTGGTTTTCCCATAAAAAGGGCCCGGCGCAGCAGCCGGACCCTTTTTTAGTGGTTACAATTGTTGTGGCAGCGCTTCAGATGCAGGTTAAGCCGCATCCTCCAGACCGGCCGCCTGATCGAGAAGATCCTCGTAGGAATCGAGGTCAGCCGGGAAATTCACCTTGACGGCGTCGCCGAATGCGGTGATGTCCATATCCATCTTCAATTCCATCTGCATGGTCATGTCTTCGACGGTCATGCCCATCACGATTTCCATATCCATGCTTTCAGGCTCGCCCTTGGCGTTGACCGTCTGGGTGACGACCGCCTTGTCGATGGAGAAATCGAGCGGCAGCTCATCCAGGTCGGGCAGGGCTTCCATCATGCTGCCGAGCACGGTGTCAATCATGCCGCGCATCGCCTTTGTATTGCAGGTGAGCACGTAGGTGGTCTTGCCGCCCGCGGTAGTCTTGGTAAGCGACTCGACAGCGGAGATCGTCTGGCTGTTCGCCGCGTCCTGCACGGTAAACAGCTGCGCCTGCTCCATTGCGTCGTCTACGCTGGACTGGAATTTCATCTTGGAACCTTCGGAATTCATGTACATTACGCCGTCGCGGTAATAGATCTCGTTCGGGACAGTCATCACATCCGAGCCGTCCTGGATGGTCATCGAGCCGACCATAGACATCTGCATGTCATCCATTGCTTCCAGGTCAACAATTGCCGCGATATCCTGATCCATGCCGAGGGACATCTTTTCGCCGTCCACAGTGATCCCCATATCGAGATTGAGCTTTGCGGCAACCGCCGTGGTATCCGAAAGCTCTGTGCCTGCGGCCGAAAGGTCGCGGTAGTCGGCAAACAGCTGGCGGACCGACTTGGAGGCGTCGTTGTCGGCAACCGCGCCGTCCGTAACCAGCTTGGAAAGCAGGTCGGCTTCGCCGGATTTTGGCTGGCAGGCGAGGGTGGTGTAGCACATCGCGACGAGGTGGTCACGCTGGAAGTCCTTTTCGTTGCAGTTGGCGAGGTCGACAACGCCCTTTTCGCGGGCAAAGCTCATCGCGGTAAAGTAGCTGAAATCGCCGCCTTCCGCGTCGGAATAGCCGAGGGCACGGAGCAGGAAGGTCGCTGCCATCTGCGCCGAGCAGGTGTCGCGCGGGGCGAAGGTGGTTTCGGTCACGCCCGCCGCGAGGCCGTTTTTGACAAGCCAGTTCACGTAAGGCTTCGCCCATGCCGCGTCTTCCATATCGGTAAAGGCGAACGAAGCTTCATCGGTTTTCCATGCTTCCAGCGCGTCGGCTTCCTTGCCGAGCAGGCGGACGAGCATCGCAGCCGCTTCCCCGCGGGTGCTGGGGCGGTCGAGGTCAAAGCCCGCGTCGGTGCCGGTCAGAAGGCCAAGATCGCTGAGCGACTTTGCCGCGTTGTCAAAGCTTGCAGCGCCAGCGGCACAAAAGGTCATTGCACCGGCGAGCAGGCCACACGCAAGCATTTTCCGGATTGAGAATTTCATAAAATATCCTCCTTTTAGAATAGGAGACGCGGCAACCGGCCACTGCCCCGGCGTCTCGTCCCTCTACGTTTCAGTATAACACCAAGGCACCTCGTTTGCAAACAAAAGTAAAAAACAGCAGCCGGTAAGGCCGCTGTTTTTACACTTTATTCACATTTTGCCGCGCCGTTTATCCGGTGGGGCGGGAGCGGGTTCCGGCGGGGCGGAGCCGACCACGTGGACATGGGGATAGGCAAATTCCAAGCCTTCCCGATCGAAGCGGTTTTTGAGGGAACGGAGGAGGTCGCATTTCATGCCGAAGGCGGCGCCGTTGTCGGCGCCCCAGAGGAGGGCGCGCAGGATGACCGCCGAGTCGGCGAGCTCCTGGACCCGGACGGCGACGGTGGGCTCGCCCTGCGCCTTTTGCGCGGAGGTGCGGGGGTCGAGATAGTCGGGGTGGGCGGCGACTTCTTCGGCGAGAATGGAAAGGGCCTTTTCAAGATCGCTTTCGTAGGTAATACCGATGTCGAGCATCAGGCAGACCTGCTTTTCGGCGTAGTCGAAGTTTTCAACGACTGCGTCGTTCATGGTGCTGTTGGGGACGATGACGCGCTTGTTCTCAACGGTTTTGAGGACGGTGTGCCGCAGGGTGATGTCCTCAACGGTACCGGTCACGCCAATTGAGACGACATTCAGCACGTCGCCGATGATAAAGGGCTTGAAGAACAGGATCATCATGCCGCTGGCGATCGAGCCGAGGGCGTTCTGGGCGGCGAAGCCGAGGACGATGGCGAGAACGCCGCCGGTAGCGAGGAGGGTGTTGAGGATGCTGCTCAAGGCGGGGATGGCGGCGACAACACCAGAAAAGGCAAGGAAATAGATGCCGAGAAGGGCGACATAACGGGCGAAGGCGAGGACGGAGGCGTTGGGGTTTTTGCTTTCGCGCAGGGTGGCGACGGCGCGGCGGAGGGCGCGGTCGACGATGCGGGCAGAGACCATTGCGAACATGATGATCACGGCGATGGTGATGCAGCGCCACGCGAAGCCGCCGAGCTGGGTTTGAAAGAAGGTGTGCAGGGTATCCAGCAACCAGGAGGGGCGATGTCGCTGACGACACCGGCGGCGGCATCAGCGGCCCCGGCGGCAGCGTCGGAGGCTGCGCCGACAACAGCTTCGCCGACTGCGTCAACCGCGTCGCTGACGGGTTCGCCGCCGGCCTCGGCGAGACGGATGATGTGGTAGACCATAGTGGGAGCCCTCCAATCCTAAAATAATCTTTTGCTCCGTGCGCCGGGGCAGCCCCGCGCGTTTGCGGTTTCACCAAAACTTCGGTCAAAGCGTCAGGGTGCGCCGCGCGAAGGCTTGCAAAGCAGCTGCCGCCGTTGGCGCTTTCGCCTGCACCGCAGCCGCCAGGATCATATGAACAGCAAAAACACTAAAAACCGCCGTGTCCCGGGCTGCTTCCCCTGGCTTTAGTACGCGATCCCCCAGACGATCATCTTGTGCGCGGGCTTGCCGCAAACCGGGCACACGTCGCCGATGTGCTCCTGCTCGAAGGGGATGCAGCGCGACGGCATACCGGTTTCTTCCTTGACCTTTTCCTCGCAGGCGCGGTCGCCGCACCACATCGACTTGACAAAGCCGACGTGCTCCCGCATGATTTCCTTCATGTCGTCGAGGGTCTTTGCGGTATAAGTGTGCTCTTCGCGGTTTTTGAGCGCCTTATCGAAGAGCGCCTTCTGGATGTCTTCCAGCAGCTGCGGGACGGTATTTACAAGATCCGCAAACTTGACAACCGTCTTTTCGCGGCTGTCGCGGCGCACCAGCACGCACTGGCCGTTCTCGATGTCGCGCGGGCCGACCTCAAGGCGCAGCGGCACGCCCTTCATCTCGTACTCGGCGAACTTCCAGCCGGGGCTGTTTTCGGAAAGGTCGATCCTTGTGCGGACGCCCGCAGCCTTGAGCATGCCGCAAAGCTCCTGCGCCTTTTCGGTCACGCCCGGCTTGTGCGACGCAACCGGGATGACGACCAGCTGGATGGGCGCAATGCGCGGCGGGAGGACAAGGCCCTCGTTGTCGCCGTGGGTCATGATGATCGCGCCGATCAGGCGGGTCGAGACCCCCCAGGAGGTCTGATGCATATATTGGAGCGTGTTGTTTTTGTCGGTGAACTGCATGTCAAACGCACGCGCGAAGCCGTCGCCGAAATAGTGGGAGGTGCCCGATTGGAGCGCCTTGCCGTCATGCATCATGGCTTCGATGGTGTAGGTCTCGACCGCGCCCGCAAAGCGTTCCTTTTCGGTCTTCTGGCCCTTCACGACCGGGATCGCAAGATAATCCTCCGCGAAGGTGGCGTAGACATTCAGCATGCGCATGGTCTCCTCGCGCGCTTCCTCCTCGGTTGCGTGGACGGTGTGGCCCTCCTGCCACCAGAACTCGCGCGAGCGCAGGAAGGGGCGGGTGGTTTTTTCCCAGCGCACAACCGAGCACCACTGGTTGTACAGCTTGGGGAGGTCGCGCCAGGAGCGGACAATTTTCGCATAATGCTCGCAGAACAGCGTTTCAGAGGTCGGGCGCACGCAAAGACGCTCTTCCAGTTTTTCGGAACCGCCGTGGGTAACCCAGGCAACCTCGGGCGCGAAGCCCTCGACGTGGTCTTTTTCCTTCTGAAGAAGGGATTCCGGGATAAACAGCGGCATTGCGACGTTTTCATGCCCGGTTTCCTTGAACATCCCGTCCATAATGTGCTGGATGTTTTCCCAGATCGCCTGCGCGTAGGGGCGCATGATGACGCAGCCCTTGACCGACGAATAGTCGATCAGCTCGGCCTTTTTGACAATATCGGTGTACCACTGTGCGAAATCAACATCCATCGCGGTGATTTCACTGACCAGCTTTTTCTTGTCTGCCATAGCTTTTTCACTCACCTTTTCTTTGTGTTTTTCATAGATTGACTTACAATAAAATCTTCAAATTGCTTGGAAAGGAGCCAGGAAATGAACCTATTCCAGTCTTTTTATGTCAAGCCCGCCGCAAACGAGCTGGTTGAAACGACGGTACATATCCAGCCCGACCCGCGGCCCGCGCTGCTCGGCACGGTGCTGTCAGGCAGGAAGCCTGTACAGGACGCGCTGGTCGCGGTCTACCTCTCGGGAGGGCAGGACGCGCCCGACCAGCCGGTCGGCTCGCTGTATACGGATGAGCTCGGGCACTTTGCCTTTGGCCCGCTCGAACCGCAGAAGCTGTACCAGGTGCGGGTATTCAAAGCGTCGCCCAGCACCCGGAGCCTAGAGCTCGCGGACGAATGAAAACCCAGCACTAACGGCGTAAGCGCCGTACCTGGGCGGCAGGAAGGCTGCCGGGCGGCGAGACCGGACGAAGCGGGGCGGCCCCGCCGCGCATTTCAGCGGCGGCGGGCGAAACAGCGCAGCCGCAAAGGGAACGGAGCCCGCCGGGAAATAGGCGGGCGCGGCAGCGCGAAATGCCCCCCTGCGTCTAAAACAAAACGGGTTGCAACGGGCGGGAACAGGGGCGGTACGCAGAAAATAAAACCTCCCCCGTTTGCCGCCCGCCTGCGCCGCAGATGATTTGCAAGCCTTTGTGCGGCGCGCCCCTGAAAGGGGCGTGACGTGCAGGCTTGCGGCACGCCGGTAACGGCCCGGAGGAGGGTTTGGGTGAGCCGCGAGAGGGATAAGGGAACCATAGGTGCCCTTATCCCTTTCGCGAACCCCCTGTTAAGGGGCTCCCCAAGGACGTTCCCCACCGCGCAGGTGGGCCCCCAAAAACCCATTACCGGAGTTTCTGATCTACCTCATAACGCAGCTTCTCAATAAACTCCTCAAGCGGCATCACCGTCGTCTTGCCATCCTTCCGGTTGCGCACCGCGACCTGCGCCGCTTCCTCCTCCTTGTCGCCCAGGACAAGCATGTAAGGCACCTTTTCCAGCTGCGCCTGACGGATCTTATACCCGATCTTCTCATTGCGTGCGTCCATCTCGCACCGGAACCCGGCAGCCTCAAGCTGCTGCATGACATTCTGCGAAAACGCCGCGTTCCGGTCGGTCATCGGCATGACCTTCACCTGCACCGGCGCAAGCCACGTCGGGAACGCACCCGCAAAATGCTCAGTAATCACGCCAATAAACCGCTCAATGGACCCAAGCAGCGCACGGTGGATCATCACCGGGCGGTGCGCCGCCCCGTCGTCGCCGATATATTCCAGCTCGAACCGCTCCGGCATCTGGAAGTCCAGCTGGATCGTGCCGCACTGCCACGTGCGCCCAAGCGAATCCGCAAGATGGAAATCCAGCTTCGGACCATAAAACGCCCCGTCGCCTGGGTTGACCTGATAAGGCTTCCCCAGCTCCTCAATCGCCGTTTGCAGCGTCTTCTCCGCAAAATGCCAGACCTCCTCATCGCCCATGTGGTCATCCGGCATGGTCGACAGCTCGATCTCATAGGTCAGCCCAAAGGTCGAATAGATTTCGTCAAACAGCTTGACAACATTTTTGATTTCGTCCTTCATCTGCTCGCGCGTCATGAAAATATGCGCGTCGTCCTGCGTAAAGCAGCGCACACGGAACAGCCCGTGCAGCGCCCCGGAAAGCTCGTGGCGGTGGACAAGCCCAAGCTCCGCGACACGCATCGGCAGGTCGCGATAGGAGTGCGGCTCATTCTTATAAACCAGCATCCCGCCCGGGCAGTTCATCGGCTTGACCGCGTAATCCTCATCGTCGATCACAGTGGTATACATATTATCCTTATAATGGTCCCAATGCCCCGAACGATGCCAAAGCTCCTGGTTCAGGATGATAGGCGTGGAAATCTCCACATAGCCATAGCGTTTATGGCACTCGCGCCAATATTCTAGGAGGGTGTTTTTCAGCGTCATGCCTTTCGGCAGGAAGAACGGGAAGCCCGGGCCTTCGTCCGCCATCATAAACAGCCCAAGGTCGCGCCCCAGCTTGCGGTGGTCGCGCTTCTTGGCTTCCTCAATCCGGGCCAGGTACGCGTCCAGCTCATCCTTTTTCGGGAACGCCGTGCCATATACGCGCTGGAGCATCTTCCGGCTGGAATCCCCGCGCCAGTATGCCCCCGTGCAGCTGGTCAGCTTGATCGCGTTGCCTTTGACGCGCCCGGTCGTATCCAGATGGGGCCCCGCACACAGGTCGGTGAAATCGCCCTGCTGATAGAACGAAATCACCTCGCCGTCCGGCAGGTCGTTGATTAACTCCACCTTGTACGGCTCGCCGCGCTCCTCCATGAACTTCAGCGCCTCGTCCCGCGGCAGCTCGAACCGCTCAAGCGGCAGCTTTTCCTTGCAGATCTTGCGCATCTCCGCTTCCAGCGCGTCCAAATGCTCCTGCGTGAACGGGAACGGCGCGTCAAAGTCGTAGTAGAACCCGTTCTCGATCGACGGCCCGATCGCGAGCTTGACCTCCGGGTACAGCCGCTTGACCGCCTGCGCCAGGATATGCGATACCGTATGCCGGTAGGTGTCCCGGTATTCCTTGTTTTCAAACGTGAATGCATTGCTTTCTGACATGGTATAAACCTCCATTCGATCTCGCGGGGAGGGTTCAAAAAAGCGCCCCACCCCTGGTGTGTATCTCAGGGGTGAGACGCTCTGTCCCACGGTTCCACCCTGCTTGCGGGTTCGTCTCAAAGACATGCCCGCCGCTCGGCGCTGTTAACGGGTGCGGCCCGTCGCGGGATACTGCAAAGTTCCCCCGCGCGGCTCCGGAATCGGTAAGCCGGCTCCAACCTGCCGTGCGCCGCTTCCAGCCGGGGCGTGCGCTCTCTGTGGGTGGCAGGGCCAACGGATGCCAGCCGTTTTCCTTCATCGCCTTTTCGGTTTCAAATTAAATCTATTTTACACCGCCGCACCTGGTTTGTCAACCAGGTTTGGCGTGGTATTCTGCACAAAAATTCCCACGATCCCCACCGCCTGCGGCGGTTTCGGGCCCTCTTGGCACAGCGCCAAAGCCACAGCCCGTCCCGCCCACCCCAGCGGCATATGCCGCCGCCCGCGATCCTGTTTTGGACAGGCGCAAGCAGCAGCCCCGCAAACACACGTTGACAGCCATCCTTGCCCGCGCAGGATACCGCTTCCCTTTCCGGCCCCGCTGTGCTATACTAATAACCAGCCCGAGAGATCCCACGCTTCCCGGCCGAACATTTGAGAAGGCCCCTTCCGGGGCAGGAGGACAACCCTATGTACGAGAAAAAACACCTCATCACCTGCGGCGACGCACGCATCTGCTGTTTTGAGTCCGGCGCGGGCCAGCCCGTCGTGCTGCTGCACGGCAACGGCGAAAGCAGCGCCTACTGGGCAAACCAGGCGCCCGTGCTGGTGCGTCTCGGCTTCCGCGTCCTCGCGATGGACAGCCGCGGCCACGGCGAATCCGAGCACGGCGGCAGCGGGCTCAGCTTCGACCTGTTCGCCGACGACCTCCGCGCGGTGATGGATGCGCTGGGCGTCCCCAAAGCCCACATCGTAGGCTTTAGCGACGGCGGCAACCTCGCGCTGAAATTCGCGCTGAAATACCCCGCGTCGGTGGAAAAACTGGTGCTCAACGGCGCAAATATCGAAATGCTGCGCGGCGTGAAGCCCTATACCCAGCTGCCGCTGTACCCGGTTGTCGGGATGCTCGCCCTCGCGGGCAAGCGCAGCGAGGCGGCCCGCCGCAAGCATGACGTCCTCGCGCTGATGACCCGCAGCTACGGCGTTGGCTGGGACGACCTGCACCGCATCAGCGCCCCCGCCCTTGTCGTCGTCGGCGAGCATGATATGATCCGCGACGCGCACTCCCGCCGCATTGCGGACGAGCTCCCGCACGGCAGCTACCTGTGCCTGGGCGGGACAAGCCATTTCTGCGCTGCCGAAGCGCCTGCACGCTTTAACCGTGCGCTCGTCCGCTTCCTGCTCGGGCAGTGACAGCGGGTATCCGCAAAGCCCCATCCCGCCGCGCTGGAAGGAGCTGCCTTTTTGAAAGCAGCAGATCCGGCTGCGCGTGCCGTCCCAGCCATACCGCACAAAAGCCGCCAGTCAAAAGAAAAAAGCCCTGCCATGCAGAGCTTTTCCAACATACACAGTTTATACCGCGCGCGTGACCTTGCCGGAACGGAGGCACCGTGTACACACGTTGACATGGCACGGAGTCCCGTTGACGACCGCCTTGACACGGCGGACATTCGCCTTCCAGGTCCGGTTGGAACGGCGGTGGGAGTGGGAAACCTTGATCCCGAAGCTCACGCCCTTGCCGCAAATATCGCACTTTGCCATTTTTCCTGCACCTCCTTATCTTAGGCGTTACGTAACGCATATAATATTACCATATTTCCCGTGCAAATGCAAGCATAATCTTTCAAAAAAGATGGAAGGATATATTTTAGTCAAAATGTAGCACAGAAGGATTGAAATACCGGATGAATTCGTTTATAATAGAGATATCTCAGACTGCCAAACGGGGTTTCCGCACCGTGCGGCGCCGCAAAAACGCAGTCTGGGCCGTCAGGCGGGGCAATCCCCACATGCCGCCGGGGCGGCTTGACAGATTAAAAGGTATGCAGGAGGATGACCCATGCAGTTAAAGGAATTTGGTGTCCGGCTGGGCAATTTGGTGCAGGAATTTGGGCTGGAAGTGGTATACGCGCCCGAAAATTTTGAAAAGATAGAAATCACAAAGGACGATGTAAACCGCCCTGCGCTCCAGCTGGCGGGCTATTTTGACTTTTTCGACCCCAACCGTTTGCAGATCATCGGCAAGGTGGAAACGACCTTTGTCGGCCAGTTTACGCCGGAGGACCGCCTTGCGGCGTTTGAAAAGTTGTTCTCGACGCGCATCCCGGCCCTGATCATCTCGCGCAACATCGACATATATCCCGAGTGCCTGGAAGCCGCGAAACGGAACAACACCCCCATCTTCCGCACCAACGAGTTCACCTCGACCATTATGAGCGCGATCATCGCTTCGCTCAAGGTATCGCTTGCGCCGCAGATCACGCTGCACGGCGTGCTGGTAGAGATCTACGGCGAAGGAGTGCTGCTGCTGGGCGATTCGGGTGTTGGCAAATCGGAGACGGCGATTGAGCTGGTCAAGCGCGGGCACCGCCTGATTGCCGACGACGCGGTCGAGATCAAACGGGTCTCGGACAAAACGCTGGTCGGTACCGCCCCCGAGGTCATCCGGCACTTTATCGAGCTGCGCGGCATCGGCATTATTGATGTGCGCCGCATCTTCGGCATGGGCGCGGTCAAGCTGACCGAGAAGGTCGAGCTGGTTATCAACCTCGAAGCCTGGGAGGACGGCAAGATGTACGACCGCCTTGGGCTCGAAGGGCAGACGACCAGCATCCTCGATATCGCGGTCCCGTCGCTGACCATCCCGGTCAAGCCGGGGCGCAACCTTGCGGTCATCATTGAGGTTGCAGCGATGAACAACCGTCACAAGAAGATGGGCTTTAACGCGGCGCAGGAGCTTCAGGAGCGGATGCTGAAATCCTTCGGCGGCTGACCCATCCCGCCCGCAGGCCCTGTTTCAAAACAAAGGAGCATTAGACATCCATGCAGATCGTAGCAGATTTACACACCCACACCAACGTTTCTTCCCATGCGTATTCCACCCTCGCGGAGATCGTACACGCGGCGAAGGAGGCGGGAATGCTCGCCATCGCCCTCACAAACCACGGCCCCGCGATGGACGACGGCCCGCACCAATGGCATTTCGGCAACCTGAACATCCTCCCGCGCGTCATGGACGGCGTGACCATCATCCGCGGGATGGAATGCAATATCCTGCCGCCGATGGGCGCGGTCGACCCGATCGAGTACAAATATTATAAGGCGCTCGAATACGTGATCGCCTCCTTCCATGAACCGCTTTACAAACCCGCGACGGTGGAAGCGCACACCATCGCGATGGAAGGCGTGCTGCGCGACCCGCAGATCACCACGCTTGGGCACCCGGGCACGCCCGCTTTCCGGTTCGATTATGAAAGCATCATCTCCCGCTGCAACGAATACGGCAAGATTGTGGAGATCAACAACAATTCGGTTAACGTGCGGCGCGGATGCCGCGAAAATTGCCTGGAAATCGCGCGGCTGTGCAAAAAGTACGAGGTGCCGGTCGTGGTTTCGAGCGACGCGCATATTTTCACGCAGGTCGGGCGTTTTGACAACGCGCTCGCCCTGATCGACGAGGCGGGCATCCCCGAGGAGCTGGTGGTCAATTCCAGCCGGGAGCGCCTTGCCGCATATTTCCGCAAAATTCGCGGGCTGGAGCTGTTCCCGGAGGGCTGAACCCTTCCACCGGCGCAAAAGCCTGCGAAAACGACGATAGAGGAGGATTTTGACATGAAAATTGGTATTGATCTGGGCGGGACAAACCTGGTGGTCGCACTGTGTCAGGAGAACGGTGAGATCGTCAACAAGCTGTCCGTCCCCACCAAAACCGGCGACCCGGAAGGCGTGAAGGCCGACATGAAAATGCTGGCGAAAAAGGTCTGCGACGACCGCGGTATTTCCTACAGGCATGTAACCAGCATCGGGCTCGGCGTTCCCGGCTCGTTTGTGAAGGAAACCTGTACGTTTGAATTTGCGACCAACCTGCAAATGCGGAACGTCTGCTTTTCGGATACGTTCAAGCCCGATTTTGATGTGCCTGTCTATATCGACAACGACGGCAACTGCGCGGCGCTGGGCGAGGCGCTGCGCGGCGCGGGCAAGGGCACGCGCAACGTGGTGATGGTCACGCTGGGCACCGGCGTCGGCGGCGGCCTTGTCATCGACGGCAAGCTGTACACCGGCTCGAACAACATTGCGGGCGAAATCGGGCATATGGTCATTGTCGTGGGCGGCGAGCAGTGCAACTGCGGCCGGCGCGGGTGCCTGGAGCGCTACTGCGCCGCGACCGCCATGATCCGCATGGCAAACGAAGCGCTGGACGGCTCCGCAGAAGAGAGCAGCCTGCGCGAAGTGCGCGAGCAAAGCGGCAAGCTGACGGCAAAGGACATCTGCGACGCGCGCGATGCGGGCGACGCGCTCTCCGACCGGATCTTTGACAAATACTGCGATTACCTTGCCTGCGGGCTTGCCAACCTGATCAACATCCTGCAGCCCGACTGCATCGTCATCGGCGGCGGCGTTTCGGGCTATGGCGAAAAGCTGCTGGCGCCGCTGCGCGAAAAGACGGCGGCGGAGCACTTCAAGGTCGGCGATAAGGTTACGCCGATTATGGCCGCGACGCTCGGCAACGACGCCGGGCTGATCGGTGCGGCGATGCTCAACCGCTGAGCCCGTTTCTGAAAGATACCGCAGGTTTTCCCGGCTAAAAAATCCCCCACCGAAAGGCAATTGCTTTTCGGCGGGGGACTTTTTTCATGGGCTGGACCGGTTTGCCTCTGCTTGAAAACGGCATGGCGGCATATACCGCGGTGGCCGTATAACAAGCGCCTATGCCGGACGGGAGGGAGCGGCAGCCTTTCAGTTTCAGGCCGTCGTTGGCATGTTCGTCCATTCGGGAACCGTTGTGGGGGTATGGGTCAAAGGCAATTCCGTTTTATACGCTTTATGGCACAGATGCCCGGCTTGCAAAGCAGCATATCCCCGTGATGTGGTTCAATCCAGAAGACCGCTATCAATCAAAAATGCAGTTTCAATCCGGGCATTTCACTTTTGTTTTGAGATCGGATATGCTATAATAGCGTTATCATTGTAAGCCAGCGCTCAAAAAACGAAATCAGGGCTTTATGCGCGGGAAAGCGGGTATCCGTACAAGCGTGAAGGTGAGAATGGGAAAGGCGAAGATGTGAATACGGATGTCCTGCGAAAAATATGCGCTGTCTCGGATTATATACTTAATTGCAACATTGAGATCACACCAGACAAGCCTGGTAATTTAGGAGGAGAAGCCAGATGAACAAACAACAGCTTGCGTCAAAGATTTGGGAGTCCGCCAACAGGATGCGCTCTAAAATTGAAGCAAACGAGTATAAGGACTATATCCTCGGCTTTATTTTTTATAAATTCCTCTCGGACAAAGAGGTCAAGTACCTGAAAGAGAACGACTGGACGGACGAATACCTCCCGGAACTCAGCGAGGAGGACAGCGAGACGGTTGAGAGCATTCAGAAAAATTTGGGATACTTTATTGCTTACGAAAATCTTTTCTCAAGCTGGATTGCCAAGGGCATCGACTTTTCCGCCGAACATGTCACGGACGCGCTTTCGGCATTCAGCCGCTTGATCAATCCTACGCACAAAAAGGTATTCGACAATATTTTTGCGACCCTCCAGACCGGGCTTTCCAAACTGGGCGAGACTTCCGGCGCACGGACGAAAGCAATCCGTGACCTGATCTACCTCATCAAAGATATCCCCATGGACGGGAAGCAGGGCTATGACGTTCTTGGTTTTATCTACGAGTACCTTATCAGCAATTTTGCCGCCAATGCGGGGAAAAAGGCGGGTGAGTTTTACACGCCCCACGAGGTTTCCCTTTTGATGTCCGAAATTGTTGCCTACCATCTGAAAGGCCGGACGAAAATCAAAATCTACGACCCAACCAGCGGCTCCGGCTCCCTGCTCATCAATATCGGCAAATGCGCTGCGCGGTATATGGGCAGCAGCGACCGCATCATGTATTATGCCCAGGAGCTGAAAGAAAACACCTACAACCTCACCCGGATGAACCTTGTCATGCGTGGGATTCTGCCGGATAACATCATGACCAGAAACGGCGACACGCTGGAAGATGACTGGCCGTACTTTGATGAAAACGACCCGGTACATACCTATAACCCGCTCTATGTGGACGCTGTAGTCTCGAATCCGCCCTATTCCCAGGCGTGGAACCCTGCCGACAAAGAATCAGACCCCCGATATGCCCGGTTCGGGCTTGCGCCGAAGGGGAAGGCGGACTATGCGTTTTTGCTCCACGACCTGTTCCATCTGAAGCCTGACGGGATCATGACCATCGTTTTGCCGCACGGCGTCCTGTTCCGCGGCGGCGAGGAAGGGGCCATCCGTAAAAACCTGATCGAGCTCAATCACATTGACGCCATTATCGGCCTGCCTGCAAACATCTTTTTCGGGACGGGTATCCCCACGATCATTATGGTGCTGAAACAGAAGCGGGACAACACAGACGTGCTGATCGTGGACGCCTCCAAGGGGTTTGCAAAGTCGGGCAAAAACAATGTCCTGCGGGCCTGCGACATCAAGCGGATTGTGGACGTTGTGACCGGCCGCGCCACCGTGGGGAAGTTTTCCAGGGGGGTCAGCCGCGATGAAATCCGCGCCAACGATTACAACCTGAATATCCCCCGTTATGTGGATTCCTCGGAAAAGGCGGAAAGCTGGGATATTTTTGCCTCCATGTTTGGCGGCGTCCCGGAAAGTGAGCTGCAAGCGCTTCACCCGTATTGGGCCGCGTTCCCCGGCTTGAAGGAAGCCCTTTTCGCTTCGGATAACGGTTCATACTGCCGCCTGAATATGCCGGATTTGAAATCTGCCGTCCGGACGCATCCGTCTGTGGTTTCCTTCCTCAGCCGGTACGAAGCGGCGTTCCACGACTTCGGCAGCGTGCTGCGTGCCGAGCTTCTGGACGGGATGCAGACGCTTAACACCGCACGGGAGGAAGCTGTGCTGAGCGACGCCATTTTCTCCCGGCTGGATGGGATTCCCCTCGTGGACCGCTACGGCGCTTATCAGCTTTTGGATGACGAGTGGGTACGGATCGCCGTTGACCTGGAAATCATTCAGACAGAGGGCTTTGCCGCCACGAAACAGGTTGATCCGAACATGGTCTCCAAGAAGAAGGACGGCAAGGATCAGGAAGTGCAGGAGGGCTGGGCCGGGCATATCATCCCCTTTGCGCTGGCGCAGGAGGCTTTGCTGCCGGACGAGCTGGCTGCGCTGACGGGGCTGGAAGCCCGTTTGGCTGAAATTCCCGGGGAATACGAAACGCTTCTGGAAGAATTGAGCGAGGAGGACAAGGAGCAGGACTTTGTGAACGAGGGCAAGGACGCCTTTGTCCCTGCGGAAGTGAAAAAAGCGCTGAAAGCCAAAGAGGCCGAGCCGCAGACGCTGGCAATCCTGAAACAGGCCGACGCCCTGATCACAGAAGAAAAAGCGCTCCGGCGGCAAATCAAGGCCGATTCCGCCGCGCTTCACGCCCGGACGAAAGAAGTGATCGAGGGGCTTTCCGATGAAACGGTGTTGGAGCTTCTGCACAAAAAGTGGATCGCGCCCATTACCAGCGCGCTCCGTTCCCTGCCTGATACGGTGCTTGCGGAGTTTACCGGCAAGCTGGAAGCAATCTGCAAGAAATATGAAACGACCTTTGCCCAGGTCGAGGAGGAAATTGCCGATACGGAACGCGCTCTGATTGCGCTTCTGGATGATCTGACGGGCAGCGAGTTTGATATGAAGGGCCTTGCAGAGTTCAAAAAGCTGCTGGGGGGTGAATAACATGCAGGAACAGGCCAGGGTTCCGGCCATCCGCTTTGCAGGATTTACGTATGATTGGGAACGGCGTAAGCTGGGGGAAATAGTTGATGTTTGTAGTGGTAGGGATTATAAACATCTTTCAGAAGGTGAAATACCTGTCTATGGTACAGGCGGCTATATGCTTAGCGTCAGCGAAGCACTGTCCTATGATAAAGACGCAATAGGTATAGGAAGAAAGGGCACGATTGATAAACCCTATATCCTGAAAGCTCCATTTTGGACGGTAGATACGCTATTTTACGCTATTCCAAGAGAAAATGTTGATTTGGATTTTATCTTTGATATATTCCAAAATATTGACTGGAAAAAGAAAGATGAGTCAACTGGTGTTCCAAGTTTATCGAAAACAGCGATAAATGATATTGATATCCTCGTTCCCGTATACGAAGAACAACGAGTGCTTGGACGGCTGTTTTCAGAAATCGACCACCTTATCACCCTTCATCAGCGTAAGTATTCACGGCTATGCAATGTGAAGAAATCCATGCTCGAAAAAATGTTCCCGAAGGATGGAGCCAGTATGCCGGAGATTCGCTTCGCCAGATTTACTGACGCTTGGGAACAGCGGAAGCTGGGGGATTACTGTGATATGTACAATGGTGACAGGAGTTCTAAATACCCTAACGCTGATGATATGGTAAGTGATGGAATACCATTTATTAATGCAGGTGATTTGGAAAATGGCACTGTCAATTTGATGATATGTAATAAGATTTCTAGGGAAAAATACAATGACCTTGGTGGGGCAAAATTGCAACGAGGGGATATTGTTTATTGTCTTCGTGGAACTCTTGGAAAGAACGCATTTATCGACAATTTTGATGAGGGAACAGTAGCATCTTCATTGGTCGCCTTGCGTCCTAAAAATATAAATGGAAAGTACTTGTACTTTATCTTAAATTCAAATATTGAGTATAGACAAAGGATTGTTAGAGATGAAGGAGCTGCACAACCAAATCTGTCAGCAAAGAGCGTTTCGGAATATATAATTCCAGCGCCCTCAGAGGAAGAACAACAACAGATTTCGGCATGCTTTTCTAAGCTTGATACCCTTATTACCCTTCATCAGCGCGAGTTGGAGCGGCTGCAAAACATCAAGAAAGCCTGCCTTGAAAAAATGTTCGTCTGAGACGGGAAGGAGGACATATGGAATACAAAAAGGAGTCTGAGTTTGAGGCCGAATTGGTCAAAACGCTGTCTGGATGCGGCTGGGAAGAGGAAGTGCTGCGCAATTATACGCAGCAGCAGCTGATCCAGAACTGGGCGGACATTCTGTTCCATAACAACCGGGGGATTGACCGCCTCAACAACCATCCGCTGACCGAGGGCGAGATGCAGCAGGTGCTGGAGCAGATTGCCACCCTGCGGACGCCCCTGAAGCTCAATGGCTTTATCAATGGGAAAAGCGTGACGATTACACGGGACAACCCGGAGGATACCCAGCACTTCGGCAAAGAGGTTTCCCTGAAAATCTATGACCGCCGGGAAATCTCCGCAGGCCAGAGCCGCTATCAGATTGTCCAGCAGCCCCGGTTTTCCAGCAAGTCCAAGCTGCTGGGCGACCGCCGGGGCGACCTGATGCTGCTGATCAACGGGATGCCCGTCATCCACATCGAACTGAAAAAGAGCGGCGTTCCCATCAGCCAGGCTTGCAATCAGATTGAGAAATACGCTGCGGAGGGCGTTTTTACCGGGCTGTTCTCCCTGGTTCAGATTTTTGTCGCCATGAACCCGGAGGAAACCGTCTATTTCGCAAACCCCGGCCCCGAGGGGAAGTTTAATCAGAGCTTTTTCTTCCATTGGGCGGATTTTGACAACGAGCCTGTCAACGACTGGAAGGTGATCGCCTCCACGCTGCTCTCCATCCCGATGGCGCACCAGCTGATCGGCTTTTATACCGTCGCGGACGAGGGCGACGGCGTTTTGAAGGTGATGCGGAGTTACCAGATCTACGCCGCCAACAAGATTTCCGACAAGGTTGCGCGGACAAAATGGGAGCTTGGCGGACAACGGGGCGGCTTTGTCTGGCATACCACCGGCTCCGGCAAAACAATGACCTCGTTCAAGTCGGCGCAGCTGATTGCCTCGTCCAAGGACGCCGACAAAGTGATTTTCCTGATTGACCGCATTGAGCTGGGGACCCAAAGCCTCAAGGAGTACCGGGGCTTTGCCGACCAGAATGAGGAAATCCAGGCGACCGAAAACACCCGTGCCCTGATTGCGAAGCTGACCAGCCCCAACCCTGCCGACACGCTGATCGTGACCTCTATCCAGAAGATGAGCAATATCAGGGACGACGCCGAGTATCAGCTGAACGCCGCCGACCTTGCGCTGATGCAGTCCAAGCGGATCGTGTTCATCGTGGACGAATGCCACCGCTCCGTGTTTGGCGAGAACATGATGCCCCGGATCAAGCAGACTTTCCCGCGGGCAATCTTTTTCGGCTTTTCCGGGACGCCCATCCATGACGAGAACCAGAAAAAAGGCAGCGTCACCGCAACCATTTTTGGGGATGAGCTGCACCGCTACAGCATTGCGGACGGCATCCGCGATAAAAATGTGCTGGGATTTGACCCCTACAAGGTGCTGACCTATAAGGACGCTGATCTGCGCGAAAAAATTGCGCTTGAGAAAGCAAAGGCGGATACCGTGCAGGAAGCAATCGCGGACCCGAAGAAAAGCAAGGTCTACTACGAATATATGGGAAAGCCGATGGCAGGGAGCGAAACCGACGCCGGAACCTATTCCAAAGGGATTGAGGATTATATCCCGGACAGCCAGTACGAGCGGGAACAGCATCAGGACAAGGTGGTGGAGGACATCCGCGGCAACTGGGTCACGCTGAGCCATAACGGTAAGTTCCACGCGATTTTTGCGACAGCCAGCATTCCGGAGGCCATCCAATATTACGAGCTGATCAGGCGTGCCATTCCAACCCTGAAAACCACGGCCCTGTTTGACCCCAGCATTGATAATAACGGGAACGGCATCATGAAAAAGGACGGCCTTGAGAAAATCATACTGGACTACAATGAACAGTACGGGCAGGACTTCACAATCCCCACCTTCGCCAAAATGAAAAAGGATATTGCTGCCCGTCTCGCGCACAAAAGGCCCTATGAGCGTATCGAGCAGACCCCTGAGCTGCAAATTGACCTTTTGATCGTAGTCGACCAGATGCTGACCGGGTTTGACTCCAAGTGGATCAACACGCTCTATATGGATAAGATTTTGCGATATGAAAACATTATCCAGGCGTTTTCCCGGACAAACAGGCTGTTCGGGCCAGAGAAGCCGTTCGGGACAATCCGCTACTACCGGCGGCCGCATACGATGGAGCGGCTGATCGAAGCGGCTGTCAAGCTGTACTCCGGAGACAAGCCCCTGGGCCTTTTTGCGGAGCGGCTGGACAAGAATCTTGCGGGCATGAACTTCGTCTTTGCGCAGATCAAGGATTTGTTTGAGCTGGCCGGGGTCGAGAATTTTGCCCATCTCCCGGCGGAAGTCGTTGAGCGGAAAAAATTCGCCAGCTTGTTCAAGACATTCAACGATTACCTGGAAGCGGCAAAGGTACAGGGGTTTGTCTGGACGAAGTCGGTTTACGAGTTTGAAAACGCCGGTTCCGGGGAAAAGAAGCAGATTACGGTCGGCTTGAACGAGGTAACGTATAAAACCCTTGTGCAGCGGTACAAAGAGCTGTTTGGCCCGAGCGATGGCGCGGGAGGAACAGAAGACGTCCCCTATGACATTGACGGCTATCTGATTGCCATCGATACCGAAAAGATTGATGTGGACTACATGAACTCACGGTTTGAAAAATACTTAAAGCTGCTGCATCAGGAGGGAACGAGCAGCGATGACTTGAAGCGGGCCAAGGATGAACTGCATAAAACCTTTGCTTCGCTCTCGCAGGAGGATCAGAAATTTGCAAATATTTTCCTGCATGACATCCAGAGCGGCGATATTGAACCGGAAGACGGGATGACATTCCGTGACTATATCACAGAATATCTGTACAGGGCAAAAAATGACCAGATTCACCGGATGGCGGTTGCTTTGGGGATCGATGAGGATAAACTGCGTGCAATGATGAGCACTTACGTAACCGATGCGAATCTCAACGAGTTTGGCAGATTTGACGCATTAAAAGCTACCGCCGACAGGAAGAAAGCGAAAGCGTATTTTGAATTCATCGAGGGCGTGAGCATCATCCCGCCAAAGGTCCCTATGAAGATCGATAAATTATTACGCGACTTTATTTTGCGGGGCGGCTTTGATATGGATTTGCCTGAGCCGGACGCCTAAAATATGTAATCGCTGACGAAAAGCAGGAGCGGGGGGAAATCCCTCGGCTCCTGCTTTTGCGTGGATGTACCCGCTTCAAAACTGCGGCCGATGGGATTGGGGCAGCTTCGCGGAGATTTACGGCTCGCCCGCTTCTGCGGCGGACAGGCCAGCGGGCTGTCCCTCTTCGGAAGACGTTCGGCAACCTGCGGGCGGCGTGTGTTTTTTGCAGGTGGTCTGATTCTTTTCCCGCTCTTCCAGGGTCAAAGTGAATGCGAGCTCGTGTTCAATCAGCAGTGTTTTAGCGATTATTTTTCTGTATGCCGGGATTGCAGCGATATGCCGGATAATCGAGAGCGCGTAACGGTAGCCGAGATAGAACGCGTGCCGCATCACGCCGTATTGCCTGTCTTCCCATACGAAGCCGACGTTTGTGCAGTGGTAAAGCAGCGGCTTATAGACTTCCGGATCGGGGCGCGCTTCGCAAACCATTTTCTCCAGCGCGTCCGACTGGTGTTGAAACACGTGCTGTGCGCAGGACATTTCCGCCGGTAGTTCATATGCTTTGCAGTTGATCAGATCGGAAAAGAGGGTTTCCGGCGGGTTTTCGTCATAGAGATGCTGGAAACCGGCGTAAATGCCGCGCGGGAACGCAAAACGCATCGCTTCCAGAAGCAAAGTGCGGCCGTAGCCCTCTAAAATGCGCAGCTCGTCCTTTTCGGCTTCACTCAGCGTCGCCGCGAGGATTTCGGACGATTCCCGATATTCGATTTCGCTGACCTGGTCGTCGCTGCCCTCAATTTCCGCAAGGTAAGCGTTCAGCAGCGTATCCAGCAGTTCGTTGTTCAGCATACGCTGTTCCATGCGTTCCAGTTCGGGCTTTATTTGCATTAAAAATTCCATAATTGTGTACTCCCTTTCTAACTCGATTTGACAATTTCTTGATAACTAAATAAATTGATAATAATTGCTGATTTAGGAATAATTTATTATACTACATTCCGTCCTAAAAATCAACGGAATAAACAAGTATAATATACGTAGATAATCACTAAAAAAGGAGACAGCCCGCAATGAAAGACATATTGGACGAGATTGACCGGCTTCGTATCAACCGGGATTGGACTGAATATGAATTAGCAAAGCGGTCAGGCTTGCCGCAGTCTACAATTTCCGGTTGGTACCGGAATCGGCAGACACCAACAATCCAATCACTGGAAAAGATATGCAAAGGTTTCGGCATTACACTGTCGCAGTTTTTGGATGAGGGCGATGCGCCAATTTCGTTGACCGCAGAGCAGCGCGAAATGCTAGACCATTGGTCAGCACTGGCAGATGAGCAGAAGAAGGTTATTTTGGAATTGCTCAAAAGAATGGGCAAACTCCCTGAAAATTGGAAAAGCGGCACTGAGCCCAACCCTTACCCAGTAATAAAAAACAACGGGTAGTGCGATGTAATGTAGCAAACAGTGGATTATGAGGTGCTAATGTGAAAGACATATTGAGGGAGATCGACAGGCTGCGTTTGAAGCGGGGATGGACGGAGTACGAGTTGGCCAAAAAATCAGGGCTGACACAATCGACGATTTCTGGATGGTATCGTGAAAAGCGCATACCGACCATTGCAACATTGGACAAGGTTTGCATTGGGTTGGGTATCACATTATCGGCGTTTTTTGCAGAAGGGGAAGACCCGGTTTCATTAACACCTGCGCAGCGTGCCCTGCTTGACAATTGGTCGGCTTTGGATGAAAATCAACAACGCATCGTAATGGAATTATTGCAAAATATGGGCCAATTGCCAAAAGATTGGCGCAAAGATTCTGCGAACCGCAGAAATGGATCCTCATGACGCTATGCAGCAAATATTTTGGATGAAAAGGTATAATATAACTCATTAATAACTGCTGGAGGGATAGCATGAAGGATATATTGGGAGAAATCACCCGTCTCCGGCAGGAACGAGGCTGGACGGAGTACGAATTAGCAAAACGCACCGGAATCCCGCAGCCGTCAATTTCCACATGGTATCGAAAGAATCAAATGATTACAATACCAACGCTGGAAAAGGTTTGCAAGGCGTTTGATATTACGCTGTCGCAGTTTTTCGACGAGGGCGAAAATACTGGCATCCTGACACCAGAGCAACGCGAAATGCTTGACCATTGGTCGGTGTTGGATGAGGAGCAGCAGAAAATTATCTTGGAATTGCTCAAGCAGATGGGAAAATTGTCTCAACACTGAAATCAGGATGCCGCGAACGGCTTTCATAGAGAAAAAGCAGCCGGAGCGTATTCTCCGGCTGCAAAAGCAAAATCCTAGTTTTCCATCTCTTCAAGCATTGCGTCGATCATGACGGCATACCCTCTTGTCGGGTCGTTGACAAGCACATGGGTCACAGCTCCCACAAGCTTGTCATTTTGAATCAGCGGCGAGCCGCTCAGGAGTGATGTCAATATGGGACAACAATTTTTTCTGATTTTTTTACGAGTTCCCTCGGGCTTTGCCGAAAAAACTCGTTTTATGGAGGGATTTGCTGAAATCAGGAATCTGCCAGCCGAACCGGGGATTTTCACGAGGCGCTTTCGTGGCGCTGCGGGATTTCCTCCGCCAGCAGCTGTTGCGCCAGCTCGTCGCGGAAGTTCCATTCGATCCGCACCGCGTTCTCCGGGAAAACGGTAACGCGCTTAACCAGCGCCTTCAGCAATTCCGGAGTCAGCTCCGATACACCCTTGAAATCCAGAAACCGTTTGACTTCTGGGGTCAGGCTTTCTCTGCTGCTATCGGCTGCTTCTGTTTCGGCCAGCTTCTGCTCAATCAGGCAAAGCTGGCTTTTACATGCCTCAGCCTTCGCGGTAAGCGCCTGCCGTTTCGCGGCAAATTCAGCCTTGGTTAAATTCCCGGCCACATACGCTTCATAGTGCAGCATCTTTTCGCCCTGCGCTTTTTCAAGCTCAGCTGCACAGCCCTTCTTCTCTGCAAGCAGCAATTCGTGTTCGCTCTTCGCAGATTTCCGTTCCTGCTGCATCCGCTGCAGCTTTGCGTCCAGCAAATCGCACTGGTTTTGGATCGCATGGAGCAGGACGCTGGAAATCCGGTCATTGTCGATCAGCACGCCGCTGCAATCCAACGCATCAGAATATCGGCTTGATGCACACCGCCATGTTTTATTGGATGCCTTACCCTTTAGCAGTTTGTTTCCACAGCAGCCGCAAACCAGATACGGCTGCAGCGGGCTTAAATTTCGGTGCTGCGGATACTTTGGCGCTACAGACTTTACCGCCAGCTTCGCGAGGTAATACTGCTCACGAGAAATAATCGCCTCATGCGTATCGGGAATGACCTCCCGCAATTCCTCTGGAATCAGCTTTACGCGATTGCTGCCGACCTTGACCACATGGGATTTGAATGGCTCGGTATCGCCCGTATAAATCCGATTGTTCAAGATATTCCGCACGGATTCATACCCCCAAAACGCCCGCACCTTATATCTGCCGCGCACAGCTGCCAGATAAGCGGACGGCGTTTTGACGTTCTGCTCGTTCAGCCGTTTCGCGATCTGCGTGATGGAGATGCCCTCCGCCGCCCAGCCGAAAATCTGCCGGACGACCTTTGCGGCTTCCTCATCCACAGCGATCCGGTTTTTTTCGCTGCCCTTACGATACCCATACGGTACCGCGCCGAAAGCATATTCGCCGCGGTATTTTTTCATATCTACAACACTCTTGATCTTCCGCGAGATATCCCTGCTGTAAATCTGGTTCATCAGGTTTTTGATTGCAAGTTCCAGCCCGCCGGTTTCTTCTCCGAGTACAACGCTGTCAAATTCATCGTTGATTGAAATGAACCGGATATCCAACGCAGGAAAAACAAATTCCAGATAGTGACCGGCTTCCAGATAGTTTCGCGAAAAACGCGAGAGGTCACGGACGATGATCGTACCAACCTCGCCTGCGTCTACCAACTGTAACAGCCGCTGCATTCCCGGTCGTTCCAAATTCGTTCCGGAGTAGCCGTCATCAACGATTTCCTCGCAGGTGTCGGGAAGCTCCGGATGCGCTGCAAGGAACTGCCGGATGCAGCTGCGCTGGGAGCTGATACTGCAACTTTCAGAATCCGAGCCGCACTCCACGTCACCGTCCTCCTGCGACAGTCTGATGTATGAGTAAATTTTTCGGCTGTCATCCCACATGTTCCTTCACCTCCTCGATTTCTTCCAGATACCCACGCAGCGGCGCGTAAGGGTCTGCATAGTTCAATGTGATCGAAATACTCCGGTCGCGGAACACCCTAATTTCCTTTACCAGCAGCTCGATGATCTCTCGATTGATTTCTGGCAGCCGTTGGTACTGACGTACTTTCTCGATCCACTGCCGCGTGCTGCTTATACTGTTTTGCAGCGCGGCGGCATCCTGCTCTGCTCGGCTTTCTTCCATGCGAAGCTGCTCCCGCTGGCGCGTATAGCTTGCTTTCGCATAGTCATACTCATCCCGGTCGATGACACCACTGGTCAAATCGATTAGCAGCTGCTCCATTTTGGCTTCCAGATTTCCCAGCTTCAAACGAACCGCGTGCAAGGTTTCCTGCGCCGTCCGCTGGTGCTGCTGGGTGCGCGGCATCCTCTGGATGTCGGCAATCATTTTTTCGAGGTCAACCGCGATCGCAACCTGCTGATTCAGCATATTCGTCAGGCGTTCCATAATGGCTTCCTGCCGAATATAGTGCGAACAGCACCGGTCACGTCCAGATTCCCGGAAATCGTTGCATTCATAATATACCCAATGCAGCCGTCCCTTGCCCGGCCTGCCGCTGCCTTTGCCAGCTGTCATGGCGCTGCCACAGTCTCCGCAGACGATTTTTCCCTGCAAAAGACGGCGGTAATCCAACTCCAGCGGGCTTGCCTTCTCAAACTTGCCGCGCCGTTCCAGCTCTGCCTTGTTAAACTTCTGTACCTGCTCGAAAAGCTCTGTCGTAATGATCGGCGGGTGTGCATTCTCAACGATCTGCCATTCATCCTGCGGACGGCGTTTTTTCTCCCGTCCGAGCTTATCCCGTTTGACACGACCATAGATGCGTTTCCCCGTATAAACGGGGTCTGACACGATCTTCCGGATCGTTCCGCGAATCCATGTCGCGTCCTTATACTTTGCAGCCATTGTAATCCCACGCTCATACCGCAGCCTGCCAGGGCAAAGGATGCCATCGCGGTTCAACTCACGGACGATATTGGTGTACGATTGCCCGGCAGCGCGAAGCTCGAAAATCCGCCGCACGGTGCCAGCCGCTTCCGGGTCAATATCGTAAGTATTTTCTTTGGGATTGCGCAGATAGCCATACGGGATGCTGCTCACAGAGGGCAGATATTCGCCGCTGTTCATCTTTGCGGTAATACCGCTGCGGATTTTACGGGAAATGTCCTTCACGTAATTGTCGTTCATAATCATTTTGAACGGCATCAGCAAAGCGGGAGCGTCTGCGTTCTCATCCGCGCTGTCGTAACCGTCGTTGATGCAAATCAAGCGGATACCCATTGCCGGAAGCGCCCGCTCTACATACTCACTGGTCATCAGGAAATGCCTGCCGAAACGGGAAATATCCTTGACCAGGATGCAGTGGCTTTTCCCTGCTCGGATATCCGCCATCATGCGGCGAAAGTCCGGGCGGTCATAGTTCATGCCGGTGAATCCATTGTCCGAGTACCACTCCACGATTTTCAATTCGGGATGCTGGAATACAAAATCCTCAGCCAGCTTCATCTGGTTGCCAATGGAGTTGTTCTGGATATCATCACCATCTTCAACCGAAAGCCGTCCGTAAAAACTTGTCGGGACAAAATCAAGCTCCGGAATCTCCTCTACAACCGCTGAAGCGTATTTGCTTTTCCGTGCCATGGATCATCCAACCTCCTTTTTGATCTGCTGCAACAATTCCTGATGATACGCAATTTCATTCCGGAAATTGAAATCGATCACGATTCGCTTATCCTCATAAATATGGATCTTATCGATCAGCGAGACGATCATCTCACGGGTCAGCTCCTGAACGTTCCGGTGACGGGCAAATTCTTTCGCCCATGCCCGGCTTCCCGACATTTCGAGCACCAAAAGGTTCCGCTTTTCCTGAATCCCTTCGATGGACTGCTTTGCGGTTTCGATCAAGCCAGTGTACTTGCGGCGCATCTGGTCATACTCCTCTTTGTCGATCATTTCGTCATGCAGCGCCTCCAGCAGCTTCATCCGGAACGCCTGATAGTCCTCCAGCTCCTTTTCTTTCTCTGCAAGCATCACATCCAGCCGCCGGGTTTTCGCAGCCATCAGGTCGCTTGCCCCAACTGCGGAGAGCAGTTCGTCCAGTTCCACCACCATTGCAATTTGCTGCCGTACAGCATGAAGTACCGCCGCTTCCAGCTTTTCCTGCGAAAAGCTGTGGCTGCTGCAAGAGTGGTCACGCTTATAAGTAGAACACACATAATAATAAAAGGTGTTGTTCCCACGCTTGACACTCCGGCGGCACATGGCGCGGTGGCAGTCTCCGCAGTACAGGATTCCGGCAAGCGGCTGCACCGTCTTTTCCAGCGGTGAGGTGCGCGTATCACGGTTCAGCATCCGCTGTACCATCTGGAACAAATGCTCGCTGATGATTGCCTCATGGTTCTGCTCTGCAATGACCCACTCGCTTTCCTTACGGGTGCGCATCTGCTTCACCTTATAATTGGGCGTCCCACGTTTCCCCTGCACCAGTGTACCGATGTAAACGGGATTCTCCAGAATCTTTCGTACTGTCATAGACGTCCATTCGCAGCTTCCCGCCTTTTGAAAGCCGGATTTATAATTTAACCCCTGCTGGCGTTTATATTGTGACGGCGGGAGAACACCCTCTGCGTTCAGATACTGTGCAATTGCCTGCTGACTGTAGCCCTTGACTTTCAGGTTGAAAATCGCTTTCACGATTTCCGCTGCGTATTCATCAATGACCAGCTGATGCTTATCCTCTGGCGATTTGAAATATCCGTAGCACGCAAATGCCCCCAGAAATTCGCCCTTGCTGCGCTGGACACGGAACTGCGCACGCAGCTTCTTCGACAGGCCGCGGCAGTAATCCTCATTCATGATGTTCTTGATCGGGATAATCAGGTCATCCGAAGCACTTGACTGGGTACTGTCGATATCGTCGTTGATGGAGATAAACCGAACACCCATCGCCGGGAACGTCATTTCAAGGTATCTGCCGGTTTCAATGTACTCACGGCCAAGCCGTGACAGGTCCTTTACAATGACGCAGTTTGCACGCCCGCTTTTGACCGCTTCCAGAACGGCGCAAAAGCCGGGGCGGTCATAGTTGGTGCCAGTATAGCCGTCATCGTACTCCTCGCCGACCAGCACCATGTCCTTATGCCTGGCGACGTACTCCCGCACGAGCTTGCGTTGGTTCGCGATACTCTCACTCTCTGACCGTTTCGCGAGCTTGGAAAGCCGATAGTAACCAATGACTTCGCACAGTGGGGTGTCATGATTCGTAACGCTTTCTGTATTTGAAGACAAAAAAGCAGCCATAAACAAACCTCCTAAAATGAAATCGTCAGGAAATTTGTTTCTGGCTGTTATCCCTTGCGGCAGTGCCGCCTTTATTGACCACCTTTATTATGGACGTTTTTCCCGGCGTTGTCAACAGGGGATTTCAATTTCCCAACATCTTCCTTCTCAATCCAGGCTGCACGCGTAAGCCTGAAGCCGCTCCTGCAAGCTGATCGGGGTATTGGCATACCCAATGCCAACGACGATGCCATCATCGATGTAGCAATAGGGGTTCCCGATCTGCTCCACATAGCTTTTAATACGCTCCTCACGTGAGAGCGCCATGTCGATTTGAACACTGTTGATGTCACGAAGTTCTGTGCGGTCAATGCTTCTTACATCAATTCCAATATCCATAAAGCCTCCTCATTCCGTTAAGATTATATTTTCCAAAATTTTGCAGTCTATGCGTATGAAAACTGCAAATTGCTATGAAAAAAAGGACAAATCCAACAGGCGGCTGGCACCGCACCATTGATCCACCGCATAAGCTCAGCTCTGCTAAATGCCGCAGACCAGCCCCCGTCCAGGAGCCCTACCCATCTCGGGCCGGAAGTATCTGTTTCATACAGGTCGTTGCAGAAGGACGTGCCGCTGTCCCTTTTGCATCTGGTTAATCGCTCCCCCGATTGCCTCCTTCCTCAGTGGTTCCCCGCGCCCAGTGCGCACCGCTCGCTGCATGAATTCGTTTGTTGGTGTCCCATATTTAATTTTCAAGGTGCAGAAGCCGGTTGCCGGCCTGCCAAAAGCCACCCGCTATGGATGGCTTCGGGCAGACCATCAAAGAGATTCTCAGATATTAAAGTTATACAGGATCGCGTGGATCAGGTCGTTTTCGATCTGCTGACAGATACAAGGGTCTGCGACCGAATAAGATAATCCCGTTTCCTCACGGAACCGGCGCATCGCGAGCCGTCGGATCATCGGGCGATATTCCGCAAGGATTTGCTGAATCGCAAAATAGTCGCCGCTTTTTGCCGCTACAATCGTGCCATATGCAACCTTCGGGCGATAGGGGGTGCTATGTTTGTGTTTTTTCCTGCTCATGAAAATTCCTCCATTAAATCACGTAAATTGTCCAGTGCAGCTTGGCGGTTGTACTGTACCGTAGACTTTGCCATTTCGAGAAAATC
The DNA here is from genome assembly GCA_009911355.1 of Clostridiaceae bacterium. Classification (GTDB taxonomy): domain Bacteria; phylum Bacillota; class Clostridia; order Oscillospirales; family Butyricicoccaceae; genus QXXE01. The sequence continues at coordinate 90,919 of QXXE01000001.1, forward strand.
TGCGATTTCCAAATCCGTGTAGCCGAATATGTAATAAAGCAGAATAATGCTGCGCTGCCTGTATTTCAGCTGTTCCAGTGCCGCAGCCAATGTCGGATGATAGATCGGTACATCCGTGTTAGCGATGCGGAACCACCCTGATGGGAACATTTCCGGTTCTGCAATCAAATAGATATCATTTTCCGTAATATCGGACAAAGACACTTCACGATCAGAGTAGCGGTGCAGCTCACGGAATGCGTTTTGTGCGGCCTTTTCAATCGCACCAACGCAAAATGCAGCAAACCGCTTTTCGCAGCTTTGTTGATATTCTAAAGGGGGCATGGTCTCACCCCCTTTCTTTCCCTCTATATATACAGCTGCCTCTAAGTGGCTAAAAAACCAAGTTTTCCCTGAGAAATTTTTTCTTTTTTCGCCTTTCATTTCCAAATTTCCAAAAGAAAAGCACCGCGAAACCGAAGTTTGCGGTGCTTATGCCGAGTTAAAAGTTAGATATTCTTATTAAAAAGTTCTTTTTCGATGTTTTCCACGTCGATTTTATCATCAATCAATGAACCAGTCGCTAGGATGCGTTCACAGAAAGATTTCAGTGAAAAATCGTCGGCATCACCCATGTCAAGCAAAATCCCCTGTACAGTGACAAGGAACTCCGACTGGAAATAGGCAAACCGCTTGCGGAAATCCTCGCTGATCCTGCACAGGCCATCCGTGATGAAGATGATGTCAGCAGTCTCAAACTCCTGCTCGGCAATCAGCTTCATCGAAGCCTCCAACGGAGCCTCAAAGTTGGTGCCGCCGTCGAAGAAATGTTCGGCAGCTTGCAGGACATCCTCCGTTGTGTACTGGCCGGGCAAGAACAGGCTGGTTTCAACCTCATCGTAGGAGGAGAAATGTACGATAGCAAACTTGCGCTTGTCGTGAGCGCAGATATTCAGCATCGCCAGCGCGAATGCTTTGCCCCACGCAGCCTTCTCTCCCTCGGTCGAGCCGGATTCATCCAGACAGACGATGATATCGCCCATACCTTTCCGAATCTTTTCGCGGCGGGCATACTGCTTCAGGGAACCGTTCGCCAGTCGGCGCAGGAACAAGGTCGTGGTCTCCGGCGTGGCCAGCATTGCAAGCTCACCGGAAAGCACATTCTTCAAATCCTTGCCCAGCGTCAGGCTGTATTTTTCGCCACGCCCGTAGTGATAGGCGTTGTGGCGCAGGCCAGAGATCATTTCCATCATGCGCCCCAGATGCCGCATAATTGCCAGCAGCTGCGGGTTATTGCGCAGCCGTTTCAGCAATTCAAGGTTCTCCTTGTTCTTGCGTGGCGTGCCTTCGCCGGTTCCCCAACAGGTTTCTGCCATGCGCGTGAACGCAGCCGTTTCCGCCGCCGCCTTCGCAGCTTCGGAGATACACTGGCTGATCGACTGCCCTTCCTTTATACATTGAAGGTTCAGCAGTTCAGCAACCGCTTGCGCCTGTTTGCACAGATTAGCAGCCTGTTCCGCCAGATGAAGCAGTTCAGGGCTGGGCTTGCCGCCCGATGCACTGGAAGAAGCTCCATTCTGTGCTAACATTTCGCATAGAAGTACAAGCAGATGATCGCGCTGCTGCTCCAGCCGTTCCAGCACCTTCATTTTTCCTTTGCCCGCGCCATCCAAAGCACGCTTTAAGGATTCGACTGCATCCGGGATTCGCTCAATAAAGGAAACCGCCGCTTCAAACGCGGACAGCTCATGCCCCTCGCATTTTGCGCGGATTTCCTCAAACTCCGGTGTTGCAAGCAGCTGCTCCAAAATCCGCAGATTACATTCACGGGCTTCGACTGTCAGCCGCGACTTATCCGTAAAGCGCAGGTTCAACGAGTAAAAGCACTGGAACACATCACGGGCAAGCTCCTCAGCGGTGCTCAGGTTCAGCTTGCTTTCTGCCAATCGCATCCGGTCATCCTGCTGGTAGAGGTCGGAATAAATCATGTCCTCCAAACCAGCGGAGCGGGTCAGCCGGTTCGTTTTGGAGTGGTTCGGCGGGGAATCCAGCGGCAAACCTGCCGCAAGGATATCTTCCAGAGTTAAAAAACGGATTCGCATAGGAATCTCCTTTCAAACGGCGCGGAGCGAGGAAAATTCCCCGCTCCGCATGGTCTTACAATGGATTTGTCAGGTCAAAATCCGGAGGGTCAAACCCTGCGCCGAAATCCGGGATATCCATGCTTTCCGCAGGATTCGACGGTGCGGGTGCAGACTGCGTATGCGCAGCCTGTGCAGATGCAGGTTGCGGGGCAGGCTTCGCCTGTGCCGCATTCTGCGGTGCAGTGTCCTTCGGCTTTGCATCAAGGAACGAGATTTCGCCTGCAATGACCTCAAAAACCTTTTTCCTTTCCTTCTCGGCAGTCTCCCACGTGCGCCACTGGGCGCGACCGGCGACTGCAACCAAGCGACCTTTGGTCAAATGCTTCATCACGGTATCTGCGGTCTTGTCGAACGCGATCACGTCGAAGAAGTCCGAGTTCGGTTCGCCCTCGCGCTTGTAGGGGCGGTCAACCGCCATGCGGAAACGTGCCCGCGGGTGTTCACCCTTGCCGCGCTCGGGGTCTTTTACCAGACGTCCGACTAATACGATCTTATTCATAAGGTCTCCTCTCTCATTAGGTTCATTGGACCAGAAGTTTACACAGAAAACTGTTTCAGCTCCGCCAGCGAAATGTACGTGAATGACGACGCAGTATGTGCGCTGCGGCTGATGTCCTCCAGCTTGTCCAGTGTAACGGTCAGCAAATCAGCGCCCGCGCCGTTTGCCGTCTGCTGGATGGACAGCCATTCGTCATAAAGCTGCACCATTTCTTTGCGGAAGCTCTGCATCGCGCGTGCGGTCTGCCCAGCCTGCTGATAGGCCGCGAGCTGGTTTTGCGCCCGTTGCACCAGCGCATCAAGACTTGTCTTGAGCGGGTTCACGCAGGTATGCTTCAGGATTTCCGAAATCTTCTCGATTTCCTGCGGTTCATTCCAGAGGTAATTTTTCAGCCACAGCAGATCAGACGGCTGCACGGAATCATGACCATTCAGCCACGCCGCTGCGCGTGCGATTGCACCGTAGTTGAGAAATTTCCGGTCGGAAACGATGATTTCATTCCGGCGCAGTTCACAAAGCAGGTCATCCATAAGCTGGTTGATTTCCTCTGGGATGGTAACGCTTTCAGCTTCCGTCTGCATTGCATACAGCTCATCCAGCGTAATCGTCGCGGCTGTGGCTGCTCCCTGTGAGGGCTGTTGCTTCCGGCGCAGCATTTCCAGACGGTTTGCCCGTTCGGAGATGTTCTGTGTCACAACTTTCAGCGCGAAACGGTCATGCAGTGGCGCAAGAATCTGCTCCTCGGGATTGCGGAAGTTTGGAATCTCATTCGATGCCGCGAAGAATGAAATCGTCGGAATCGAGATCGTGCGTCCCTCATTGGTGTACTTGCGTTCGTTGAGCGCAGTCAGCAGCGAGTTCAGCACCCCGTCGTTCGACTTGTAGATTTCATCAAGGAACGAAATGTGCGCTTCTGGAATCTTGCCCGCCGTGATGATTTCCGGCGTGCCGCCGTTCAGCTCGGCAAGCGTTTTCCGGTACTGCGCGACATTTTCGGTCAGCAGTGCAAGCCGCTGCCGTTCCGCTTCGCTGGGAGCACTGCGGAAATTTTCCGCTGCCTGTTCCAGCTCTGCACGCATCGCCTGATACTGCGCATCCGCAGCCAGCGCCGATGCAGGAACCGCGCCGGGAATCAGGCTCGACAGGTCAAGCCGTCCGAACAGGGCTTCTTCATCGGTCTGCTTGGAGAGCAGGCGCTCAAAGCGCTTCGCACCAACAATGCGTTCGCAAAAAGCGGTGATAACATAGCTTTTTGCCTGCCCGGGTGCGCCCAGAATGAACAGGTTTACCCGTGCCAGCAACGCCATTGCAATGCAAAAAATCAATTCGGTGCGCTCTGCGACCTCTTTCTCCAAATCGCCCATCACAGCAATCATTTTCTCACGCAGCATGATAGTCTCCTTTCTCGTCGAGGGCTGCCAGCGTCAGGCGTGCGCCCAGCTGATAGCCACGGATGAATGCAGTTTCGCTTTCCATGTCCGCACTCTGGGCAAGCAGGCCCAGCAGCTTGTCCGTCAGAATCCTTGCGTCCTCTGGCTGGATGGACTGCAAAAGTGTCCGGACAGTGGTGATATCTTTCATCACTTCGCTATAGTCCTTGCGGATAGGGGCATCCTCGGAAGGAATGATATGCCCCTGCCAAAGCTCCATCAGAACCTTTTCCGGTATGGATGTTCTCATGCCGCAGCCTCCTCCCAGTCGTCCAGCTCCGCGAACTCCGCAGGGATGAAATCGTACAGCGAGCGTCCGCTGGCATCGACTTTATCAAGGCTCAGGACGTGCGGACGGCGCATTGCCGACTTCACGCCGTTGCTCAGCGCGGAGCGCATTTTCCACCATGCGATGGTCGAGAACTTGTACTGCTGCAAAGCAGGATTCTCCATGTACTTCTGCGCCGCCAGCACCAGCGCAAGTGCGCATTCGCCGTAGGCGTCATAGGCCGGGTCAAAGACCTGAATGCCAGCACCTTTAATCACGCGCTCGATCAGATGGTGATGCTGCTCCACGAGCCGCTTTTCCGCATTCGTAAGGGGTCTGTTCAAAGATTTCGCTGTCATAATCATGCTGCCTCCTTCATTTCGTTCGTCGTTTTCTCATAAACCGTGAGCACAAAGTTAAAATCGACTGTGTTCACCATGCAGCGCAGGCGGTAATCGTTCACCTTGCCTGCGATAGCAAACTCGTAGGTCGAGCACCAGAAGCCGGAGATTTTCGCGTCCGGGTAGCTCGCGCAGGCACGCGCCATGCTCTTCAGGTCATGCAGCATCCCACGGCGCAGCGTGCGCAAGGTGCGGTTTGCCTCGTTGATGCATTCCTGTGTCAGCAGGTGGCTTTGGATCGGGAACCATGTGACAGACGGCTTCCCGTGGATCGTGCCGGTCGCGGTCAGCAGGCGCAGTGCGCTGTCGCTGGCGATTGTGCGACGGCAGCGTACAGCCGGGTACAAACGGATCTTTTTCATGCAAAATTCCTCATTTCTATAAAAAATTAGGCTGCGGATTTCTTCGCAGTCTTTTTTACGGTCTGGTTTGCCTGCCGGGACGGTTCCCTGTGCGGCAAAATCAGCTGTTCAATTTGCCCTGTGCTCAGACGCAAATAGCCCATGCGGTCAATTTCCAGCGCCAGCTCACCCTTGCCGAGCATCCGCAGGCAGTCCTGCATATTGCGGCAGGAGTACAGGAAGCCCTGCACTGGTGTCAGCGTTTCAACCTCGGCGGGGACTTCGATCTGCGACTTCGCCAGTGCGCTGTTTGCGTAGCCGTTGTCGGACTGCAAGCAGAGCTTCCGGTCATCAAATTTCAGCCGCAAAAGGGTCTGCTTGTCGGTCTTGACCAGCGCGGAACGCACGGCAAGCGCAAAGATATCTGCCGGAAGTTTCGCGCGGTATTCCGGTGTCAGCCGTCCCGTAATCCGCTGCAAATCCGGATAGCTTTGCTCCGAAAGTCGTGTCGCAAAAATCAGACTCGGGCTTAATGCCAGCAGGAATTTGCCTGCTTTCCCGATTTTACAGGTCGCGTTTTTGCCCATGATCGAAGCCAGCGTTTTCAGCGAATCTACGCTTACCAGTAGGTCAAAAGCATTGCTGCTTGCGATTTCCTGCTCCGACCATGCGGCTCGGTAGCCGTCGGAGCTTTCTACGCGAAGTTTACCATCTGCAAGCCGCAGATGTGCACAGCTCAAACCAGCTTTCCCGCTGTCCGGCAAAGCCGCATAGCGTGCTGTTTGTGCAGCCAGCGGCAGCAGCTTGCCTAAATCGGTCAGCGATTCCGGTTGTTCAAACTTCGGAAGCGGAAAATCCTTGGTAGACATTGCCGCGAACTGATAAAGCGTCTTACCGTTCTGGACGGCGATACCGCTGTCGTCGGCAGTGACCGTCAGCACCTGGAAATCCTTGTCACAGTGACCGAGGATTGCAGGCCAGGAATCGGCAGGGAGCAGACAAGTCCCGCTCTCCGCGACTATGCATTTGTGGCGCAGCTGCAAGGTCGTTTCCAGATTTGTTGCCGTGAACACGACCGTGTTCTGTGAACTGTCCGCTGCCATGTGGACACAGGTCAGCATCGGCAGCGTTGAATGCTTGTTCACCACTGCCGCAAGCATTTTTGCAAGCGGCAACAATTCAGAATGATTCGCGCTGAATTTCATGAAAATGCCTCCTTTTTCTTAACCAGCAAGCTCCCAAAGGGAAACCTGCTCGGTTGGGTTCTCTGTGAGCGATTGCCAGATTTCATCGAATTCCTGAATGGTCGGGAACTCGATTGGTTCCACTGTTTGAACGGCAGAAATGGGCGTGTTCTCGGCTTTTTCGTGGCTTTCTGAAACATTTCCAAGCTGTATCGGATGCAGATTCGCCATTTTCCGAAATGCATCACGCACATCCACAGTTTCCTCGCGGATTCCTGCGGTCAGCTCGCGTGCCATCACGGTGCTGAGGTCTTCGCAGTTGCCCATTGCGGCAAGCCCCTCGTCGGAGAAGTTTGTGCCTTCGATGGTACCCGCAACGGCTAACTTGGTCGCCATCAGCGTGATTGCGCGTTCCTGCATCGTATCCCGGAAGTATAAGAGGTACACCTCCACACGCGGCGCAGTCTGGTTAATCCGCCATGAGCGCCGCGACGCCTGCCGGAACGTGAACAGCTTGTACCCCATATCATAAAAAATCAGGGTCGTGAAAGCGTTCAGGTCCAGCCCGGTTTCGACACACTGCGGGTTTACAATCAACACTTGCAGCCCTTCTTGGAGCCGCTTCTTGATCCAATCCTCGCGCTTGCTCGGCTGTATGGTCTCCTGCATGATTTCGGCATGGATGCCCTGTCCCGTCAGAAGCTGCTTTAGGCGCTCACGCGTTTCAAGGCGCGTCCAGTTGACATAAATCAGGCACTTTTCGTCGTTTTCGACCTTTTGGGAAACCAAATCAAGCGTATACAAATCCTTCGCATTCGGTTCGGTGGTCACGATTTCAGGCGGCTCATAAAGCACATTTCCGTGCATCTCAGGGTCAAAAATTGGCTTGTGTCCATACGGCTGATCGGGGAAGGCAATCAGCAGATTCAAAAAATCTGACTGCACCTTCGCAACAATCATGGGATTCGTTTGGCAAATATTTTTGAATGCGTCCATGATGCCGCAATAGCCTGTATAAACATCATTGGGCAGATTCAGAGGAACGGGGATCTCCTCGTACTCTGGCAGCTCCTTGCCCATGTCGAACAAGCTCAGGAACACGACCGCTCCAACAGGAACCGACTGTACACCAGCGGCGACACGCCCGGCCGGAGCCGTTCACGCCGATTGCGGTGTATGGTTCGCTTTTTCGCGTTGTACTCCGGAAAAATGATCTCGTATTCGCTTTCAAACACGCCGTATTCACGGTTAAAAGACGTGATATCACGGAACGCTTTGCCGTCCAGCAGCATTTTTGCAGGTAGTGTGCGGTAAAGCAGATAGAAGATGCCGCTGCTGTAACCATTGATGAGTGTTGCCGTCATGCCGATGCACTTGCGCGCTGTGGCGTAGAGTTCGCCCATTGCGTCACCCTGGCCGCTGTTCGCAGCATACTGGTGTAATTCGTCAGCGATCAGTCCGTCGATGCGTCCCTGAAAGCGTGCCTTGATATACTCGCTCAGGGAAACGCGCCGCTGTGCGCCTTTGATGACTGTAAATCGGTTCGGGTCCTCGGCCAATTTGCGGAGTTCTTCCTCTCCACGCGGGTTTTTGTGCAGACGTGGATAACACTGCGCAAATCTCCGGTGGACGAAGCCGTAAAGTCCGATTTTCACCCACTCGCACTGTTCAGCCCTGTCCGCAGCAGTCCATAGCATACTGCCGCATTCGGCACATTTATGGTTCATACGGTTCTCATTCAGAAAGAAAAGCGCATTTGCGGGAACAATTTTGCTCTTGCCACAAATCGTTTCCTTCATCATGACAACCTTGCCGCAGTCGGGACAGACAAAGGCCCTTTTGACCGGGTTCCATCGCACCGCAGGACGGCGCATATAACCGTCACGGGCGGTTTCTTTGGAAATTACCGCATAGGCAGTCCGATGGGTCTTTCGATGCAGCGCATACAATTCCTCAATATCCGAGGGCGTGCGCACGACTGCCGCCAGCGCGTCCGGAAGTGTTTCGCCAATTTCGCGTACCCATTTCCCTGTGATATGAGATGGGCAGAGGATCAGATTAAAGTGAACGCTGCCGCCTTGCTCTACGCGCCAGCTTTCCAACGCGGTTAGCCCGATCTTGCTTTTGCCAACACCGCACTCGGCGATCAGCATTGCAAATTTCGACTGCCGCAGCGTCCGCTTGAGTGCTTCGGCTGCTGCCAGCTGCGCATTGTACAGGTGATAGCCGGTTTGCTGGAAAATGGTTTCGTTGGTGTTCAGAATCGATTCAGACAACGGCTCCGCTGCCGGATCGAAAAGAGGGGAGAACTGACCACGGATGCGCTCTGCGATTACGCTGCCAAACTCCTTCAGATAGCTGCTCATGCCGCTGATACGGGCAAACACCATTTCCCCAGGCTTTGCTCCGGGAATTTCGATTTTGCCGCTTTTCAATCCGGTTTCCAGCACTTCCGCAAGGTCCATGCTATCCGCACGGTGCTGCAATTCCCAAACCTCAAACGGTTCGCCAAGCGTCCAGACGGAGCACTTTCGCAGCATCTGCCGTGCTTGCAGCTCACCGATGAAATACTCCGCAAACGCTGGGATCATCGGCACAACCGTTTTGCGGTCGAGCTCTTCATAAAGTGCGCGAAGATTACCCGGCTCACAAAAAAGATAGACTTTGTGCAGCTGCTCCGCTTCTGCTTGTTTTGCGGCTTCGGAATCTTTGTCAGAATCATCATCGGATGCCGTCCGCTTTTTTTCGGATTTCTCCTGCAATGCCTCATCCGGCAGCATAGTACAAAGCGTGTAATTGCCGCTGGATGATGCGCTGCTTTTCAGCCGTTTGCTTTCGCTGACGACTTCCAAGCAGTTGTCTCCTATGAAAATCTTGAAGTCTGCGCCTGCGTAAACCGCCGCAGACAACGCATTTGCCATCTCCGCGTACCCGCCAAACCGGATGCCGATCAGCCATTTCCTGCTCGGGTCGAGCACAATGGTGTCGGCATAGCCGGTCAAATGCACGGGCACGCTATTCGCACCGGAGGAGGAATACTCCACCCGTGCTAAAGCCTTTTGTTTCATTCGATACCTCCATTCTTTTGTCTCAGGGCACAAAAAAAGACCGCTGTTGTCCCCTTTCAGGGTCAAAAACGGTCTTATTTTCGTGTATTTGGTTTTCATCAGCGCCGGACAGCACCGTCAGGGCAAAATTCCCCCACGGCACAAATTACTCTGACTCGGATTACGCTGACCTCTTACAAGTCAAGTATAGCGTCTTTCTGGGCAGAAATCCAGTTGAAAAAAGTTCAACCTGACAGGTAACGAAGGAGAATTCACATGATACGAGTAGATTTTGGAAGGTCCAAGAGTAAGATATTATTTCTGAAATAAATCTGAATGTGTGCCAGTACGGGACGCAGTCAAGATTAGGTTACCATGATCAATCGCGTAAACCAAAAGCCAGTCCGGCTGGATATGGCACTCACGGAAACCAATGTAATTGCCAGTCAGCGCATGATCCCGATAACGGGCATCCAGCGCCGTGCCAGCACAGAGCTGATCGATCACGTCCTCCAGTAAATCCATGTGATAGCCTCGCTTTTTAATACGCTTGTAGTCCTTGCGAAAGGCGCTGGTCGTTACCAGTTCGAGCATTATTCACCTTCCATTTCCAAGTTCAGCTCGTCAAACAGCGCCTTTGCCGAAGGGTAACGCTTTGCCGGGATCTCGCCTGAAAGGATTCCCCTTGCTTCCCGCATAGCCGCTTCCGTTTCTGCGTTATACCGCGGCTGCTTTACCTCAAACGGCAGCCCGCCCTCCATAAGGGATTGATGCAGAAAAATATTGATTGCATCTGTGATTGTAATACCAAAGCTGGCAAACAAATTTTCCGCACCAGACTTAATTTCCGGGTCGATGCGGATGTTCAAATTTGCTGTTTTTGCCATAGGGCTCGCCTCCTTTTCAAGAAAAGTATATCGCATTGTGCGCGCAATGTCAATGCGTTTTGCGATAAAACCTTTCGCTAATATTCGTGCGGGAACGATTTTTCTAAACAGATGAAGTCCACATGTTTTCACTCGTGAGGAGATGCAGATTACACGGCAAGCATCACCGGTAAATATGTAGGCGGCGTATTCTGCCGTCTGTCGGACGGCTGCACCGTTGTCTGCGGCTACTCTCAGCAGTTTACCGCAGCCAATTTACAGTCAGCGATCAGGTTACAGCCAATTCTGGGGAAAATCGGATAAATATTCTGCTTTTAAAACAAATGAATCATTGCAGAGGCACTTGAGTGGCAGGACGGCAGCTGCATGATTTAGCTGCCGTCCTGTATTACAGAAATGGTGGCAAAATTGTCGAATTTATGCTATAATTCTCATACGGAGTTTTCTGCAAGGAGGATATTCTATGCCGGATATCAAGTATATCGACCTTTTTGAGATAATCAGGAAACAGAGGTATGAAGCGGTTTGTTTAAGCTGCTGCGATCCAGGCATTGACGCATTCAGCCTGCTGCGTGTGCAAATGCAGGGGGATATCTATTATACACGCAGCAGCGTATACATTGCAGAGGAAACCCATGACCAAAAATGCGAGGACCTTCTGCGGATCGCAAATCGCGAAGGGATCGATCTGCTGCTTTTCCCAGAATACTGCATCAGCACTGGGCTGATACGGAAAATTGCTGCTGATGAGGGGCTGTGGCCGGATGAGATGAAACTATGGTGCCTTCCCTGTCAGGGAATCCCAAAACAATGTTTTACTGCGCTGATTGACCAACTGAGACAAAAAGACCGTATCTTATTGATCGATGATGCCATCGGACGCGGTGTAAACGGAAAAAAGTTTGTAAATGCGATGTTTTACTGTTTTCGGGTTGAGAAAGATGATGAATCGTTCTTGTGCCTTGCGCCGCAGCTGAAAACACAGCATATGAGCGATCCCAACTGCGAATGCGAAGCCGGGGGGCTGACAACTGGAAGCCGGATTTTTACTCTGGGGAAGCGGCTGGTCACTTTCCTGTGCGCGGACACGCTGAACAATGGGATTTCATGGCAGGATTTACAGCGCGAGGAACTGACGAATGGAATCATCATGCTGCATCCTCAGATGAATCGTGCGCCAAAGCACATCGATTTCAGCAGTAAGCGGAGGGAGATGTGGAGTCATAATCATCCGGGGCTGTGCATTACCTGTAATTGGGCGGCAGGTACACGTCTGATCAGCGCGAATGCCAACCCGGATCAGGAGCCGAAAGAGATTGAATTGTCGTGGTCCTGTGTCTATGAGAAACATACGAACTTTCCTTTTGATAAATGGCAGGAAAATACGGCAGCAGCAAGAAAGGAAAGCGCAGCCTGTGACCTCTTTTCGGCGTTTATGCCGACGCAGAAAACCGAAGTCTGGTTCAGCACCTCAGCGGAACAGGCGACCGCAATGATTTTACCAAATCAGGTCACAGACCAGCTGGCCGTTACCACGATCCGCTCCATCAAAGCAACCGACCGCTTTTTTTGGCAGGACGGCCATTGGGAGTCTGTACGGCACCTTGCAACCTTGGAAGAAAGAATGGAACCCGATGAAGTAAAGAAAAAATTAGGGGTGGCGGCAAACGTAAAGTCTCAGCTGGAGCCGTGTTACTATTTCCCGTTCACGGAACCTAATAAATACCTTGTCGACCATTTTTTCAGCATTACCTTGCCCGATGCGGAGAAAGCACTCCTGACAATCGACAAAGATGAAAATCTGGCAGACTGGGGGATTTTGCTGGAAGAAGACCATTTCCGCACGGCGAGGAGGGCTTTTCAGAGCCTCTATAACCTGACACAAAAGGCACTCGCAGGAAATGATATCCCCCGGCGCTTATATGGTTTGAAGGGGGAGCATCGGTTCTTCTGCGAAGAGACAGAACACGGCCTGTCATGGTTCAATATGGATTCTGTCACTGGAAAACTGCTGATTGTTTATGCCGAAGATGATATTGCGGCAAAGAAATTATCGAAAATCCTGTTAAAAACGGTATTCAATCAGGATGAAAACCGTGCTCAAAGCTGCTTGGGCATCATTTATCCGGATTTTGCAGGGAATGGCTATCATGTCCTGCCTGAATATACACCCGATATTTCTCAGGGTGACCATCTGATTCGAGAGGGGGATTGGACAAATGGCGGCGATTGATACGGTTCGGGAAATCCTATCGGAAAAGGGGATGCGTTTGGGCGAGACCCTTGACTGGCATGGGCTGAAATTCTTTTGGGCGGATCAGCCCTGCCCAGGCATGGAGACAATTTTCGCGAAATACCTGCTGCTGCCCTTATCATTCCGCGAATGGAAAACGTTCAAGGAATCCGACGAGCAATTCTTTGCAGAGGTGGTCGAGGAGACCTATTACCGGCTGCATAACGACCTATGCTGGAACCTGTATCTCGTATGCATCCTTCCGGATGCGGATTTTGCGCAAATCGACCAACATATCCGTTTCGATTTTGAGCGCAATCCAAATTTCACCCGCAATCTGGTGCTGAAGGAATCGGAACTGCGCGCCAGGCTGCCGGTCGGGCACACACTCCTTCGGGAAAGCGACCGCCCGACGGCACAACCGGAGCAGGAATGGCGGGACACCCTGAAGGGATACGAATTTTGTATGGAAACCTTCAATGATAAGAGATTCCAAGCCATCGGTTCCGCCCCTCCGGAAACCCTGAGCGACAAGACGTTCCAGCTCATTGCTTCCGAAGCTCCCGCCCGCACCGCTGCGGGATCGGTCAGCGCCCCTTCCCAAGCTGAGAAAATCCACGCGGTACATTGTGCCCATATCCCGCAGGGCTTCCGTCCGCATTTTTATACGCGGGACCTTGATTTCACCTTTCCTCAAGTGACCCTGCTTTCCGGGGCAAACGGGTCGGGAAAAACCTCCGTTCTTTCTGCGATTGAGCTGGCGATGACCGGCTCTGTCCGGAAGCAGCATCGCACTCCCGGTGACCGGGCGGATCAGGCGGACGTTTCACTCGAACTCCGCACTGCCGCGGAAACAAAAGAAATCCATAAGCCGGAATCCGCAAGGGACAAAAAGAATCGGGAAACACTCTGGTATAACAACCGCGCGGAAAACCGTACTGCGGAACAGCTAAACGTGTCGTTCCATCGATTTAATTGTTTTTCGGTCGACGATACCTATCTGTTTGCAAGTGAGCAGCCCAATCATGGGGATATTTTTTCGAAGCTTCTGTATGGCCCGGAAACAACGGCAAAATGGAAGAATATTTTGAACTGGAAAGAAAAATGCTCTCAAATTATCGCGAAATATCATGCGGATATTATACATCTGAAGGGATTCCTGAATCAGCCATCTCCCGTGAAGGCAGTGGATGAGCAGGGACTGCGAAGCTACATACAACGCAGCGGGCTGAATATAGCACCCAACGCCACATACAAACAGATCACGGAGATTGTAACGGCAATCCAGGCTGCGCTCAACCAGATGTCGGCGTATCATCCCATCCTGAGCCGGAAAGCGCTCATGGATGCAAAACAGAAAACGGAACAGCAATTAGCGGATGCCCGGGCGGATGCCTTCGCTTTGCAGGAGCAATCCCGCAAATATAGTGACGACTTTGAAAAGCGGAAACGCGATATGGAACGGGATGAGAGCTGCCTGACACGTATCCGGCAACGGGAAAAGGACTTATCCCCGCTGGAAAAATGGCTGCCGGTATTGGAGCTGGAAGCGCCGCATCACATAAGCTTCCGGATACTTCGGGAAATGCAGCAGGAACTGGATGAGTTTGACAACAGATATGCCGGATTACAGGGCTTTTGGGATCAATATCGCGAATTGCTGGATTGTACCGCGCTGCCGGATTTGGATGTGCAGCGCGACGAGTTCGAAAAAAGGGCAGAGGCTTTTGATGCCCGCTCCAAAGAAGTTAATGTACGGATCAGCAAAGCCGAAATGCACGTTGAGCTGGGGAAAAAGCTGCTTGACCAGCTCCGAGAGACCGGCAGACAGCTTGCCCGGGAACAGCCCGCAATGCACCAATGCCCGCTCTGCGGAACGGAAAATATTACGGCAGAAACGATTCTGCGCCATTTGGACGAGGAGCCGGAGGCATCTTCTGCCGATCTGAGCCAGCTTTATCAGGAGCGGCAGAACCTGAAAAAGGAGCAGCTACTGCTTAACCGGCAACGGGAAACCCTGAACCAGCTGCGGAAAACAGCCGATACGATAGAAGCTGCGTATCATTCTGCGAAAAAGCAGTTTCCGGAACTGGCTGCTGGCGAACCGCTGGAAGCAGTGAAGCGTGTGCTGGAGAAGCGGCAGCGCCTGGAAAATCAAAGGAGCCAACGGCAAAGTGCGCTTTTGGAACAAAAGCGGCGGATTCAAAAATGGTACTCCTCCGGGTGTGGTACCCCCTCCTTCGAGAAGCTCCTGACCGTAGAGGAAAATGTGCGTGCGCTTCTTCTTCGAAGCAATTATCCGGAATGCGAAACACTTTCCGGGATCCCGTTGCTGGAAAGGGCACAGGAAATCCTCAGAAAATTGAGATCCGATCGGGCAGAGATGGAACGCAGCCTTTCCGAACAGAAAACTGCGCTGGACGCAGGCCCGCTCCATGGTTTGGAGGAACAGCAGAAAAAATTACACGACCAGTTGTTGGTTCTGGAACGTGACGCAAAGCGTTGGAATCAGCTTAACCGATTCTGGGAAACCGTTTCGGAATGGGTACACAGCGAAGCCGTTGACCTTGACGGGGCGGCACTACAGGCGCATTGTGAAAAATTGTTAAAGGACGTAAAAAATATCACGGAATATGCAGCCTGCCAGCAGGAGCATGAAAAATATGCTTCCCGGAAAACGCAGCTTGAGCAGGAGTGCGAGTGCTATGAAAAAGTGTTAACGCGATTGGATAAAGCGCGTGCATTGGAGTCCTATTCGCAGGAATTTATCCGGCAGAACATCGGGCAGATCAGCCAGATTTTCCTGAGCCTGCACCTGCCGCAGGAGTTTTCTGGGCTTGAAATGGAGGACGGGGAGCTGATCGGGCTGCGAGGGGAAGAGCGGGTCCCCGTTGTCAACATGAGCACCGGGCAGCGGACGGCGTTGGTGCTTTCGGTATTCTTCCAGCTACATCTTTCCAACAGCGCCGCGCCGGGGTTCCTGCTGATTGACGAGCCGGTCGCGAACATTGATGACCTCAATGTTCTGTCGCTGATGGATTTCCTGCGGGAGTTGGTCGTTACACATGGCAGGCAGATCTTTTTCACGACCGCCAGCCGCAACGTTGCACAGCTGTTCCGCCGAAAATTCAGCTTTCTGGGTGAGGGGTTCCAAAGGCTGGATTTCTCCCGGGAAAGCACGGATACGCTCAAAATTACCCAAACCACCTACAATCAGAGCGGCGTCGCCAAGCAGCCGGAGCGGCTGGTCTGACCGACCCGGAGCCGCTAAAGTAAATTTCACACCTATGACACAGCGTCAGACCGCTTGACTGGTCTGACGCTGTGCTTTTACACTCCGATAGAATACCCTTCCTTTTGACATAACAAGGGCAGGCATCTATTGGGAGGGAATCAATGTGAAATTTTTATCATACAAGGAACTATGATTTGTGAAGAAAAAATATTTACAATCGGACTTTGCTGGTAAGAATTATGCAGCGATGTATCTGCTGGGATTGCTGACCCTGAGAAAACAATTTGTACCAGGGAGCGATGTTCCTGTGGCAGTGTTGTCCGAGCGTAAGCGGAATGGCTCGGAAACCGTCTCGTACACTCAAGAGATACGGAATTAGTTTGGTTGAACTTTTCTCAACTGGATTTGCAATTTTCTCCGTGCTATAATGATGTTGTAATGAGGTCAGAGTAACCACGTCAGAGTAATTTGTGCTGAGGGACAGCTATGCCCTTTCCGCACTGTACGACGAAAACCGAGACATCATCACACGAAAATGAAGACCGTATGGACTGAAACAAGGTTCATACGGTCTTTTTTTAATCAAATTTACGAACGGAGGAAACAAAAATGTGTGAAAAGAACAATGTATTTGATTTCATGGAGCTGACCGGGGACGATGGGTTTGATCCCAGCGTGCTCTTCGGATCGGATGCAGGCTTTGACCAGCCTGCTGCGGACAGTGAACTGCCCCCTGTTGATCTGGGCGGCGGTGCCGAGCTGATCCCGATGCCATCCGAAGAAACGTTCCCTTCCCAGCCCGAAACCACCACGACTGAAACGACTTCCGCACCTGTTGAACAGGCTGCCGATCCGGCTCCGGTATCCGAGCCGATTGCCGAGATACCGACAGACGAACCTATCACTTCCGAAGAACCGGATTCCGCAGATGCAGAACCGGTTTCTGCAGAAGACGGCAAGCTGGTCAACCTGTTTGACGAAGTTGTCGCGGAAGATGAGAAATCCAAAGCCGCTGCACTGCTGGAAAAGCTTCGCGCGAAACCGCCAGTATTCAGCTATGCCGCAATCGAGGAAACGATCACCGACCCGAACATGACGTTTGACGCGCTGCGCGAACGCATGGCGGACGATCTCCCCGAGCTGGAAGACCGCGCGCATACCCTCTGGACAGTGGAATATGCAGGTGTAATCGAGAAGATTACAAAGCCGAAAACGGAAATCATCTTTGCGGTCAAGGCACGCATCGAAGGCAGCAAGTCCTTCGCGGGCAAGCTGAAAAAGCGCACGTCCAAGGAGGCGGAACCCGTCTGCAAAGTAAAACCGACCATCAGCGCACAGAAAAAAGGCGTTCTGCGCCCCTACAAGGGCTTTTACGAAAGCATTGCACAGGCCCGCGCCTCGCAGTCGTCGATCTGCTATTTCCCGTCCGGCGACGGCAAGCTGTACGAACTGCGGCGCAACGAAATCGGAGAATTCTGCACTCCTGCGAATCCCATTCGCGAGTGCGAAGTAGTGAGGGCTGGCTTTACGCCAGCCCTTCCGCTCATTCCTGCGCACTTTATGCGGCGTGTGATTGCGTTTTTTCGCTCGGTTTGCCGTGAAAAGGAGCAGGAAGCGCTCGTAAATGTGCTCTGGGATCGTGAGAAGAAGGAATACCAGCTTTATGTGCCGAAGCAGACCGTCACAGCGGTCAGCGTCGAAACCGACCTGAGCGATATGCCCGACCCGTCACGCTATCTGCATGTTGCTGATATTCACAGCCACAACACCATGCCTGCAAAGTTCTCCAAGATCGACGATGCCGACGAACGTGCCACCCGCATCTATATTGTGATCGGGCGGCTGAACCGGTATTTCCCTGAAATCTGCTGCCGGATTTCCAACGGCGGGCAGTTTCTTGAAATTCCCGCGTCAGAGGTTATCGAGGATTTCGGGCTGGAAACGCCTTCGTTCTGGAGTGAGCAGGTGCAGCTTGAAAAACAGACCCCAGAGAAACCGGAGGTGCAGGATGCGTTTTAATCGGAATTGCCCCGTTTGCATTTTGATGCTGGGCGCTGGCGGTACCGGTGGGCATATTGCGCCGCACCTGTACCGACTGTTTTATGCGTTAGAGCGTCCCACGCGGTTTATCCTGTCAGACGGCGATATCGTGGAGCAGAAAAACCTTGTGCGCCAGAATTTTTGTGAGGCTGACCTTGGAAAAAACAAAGCACAGGTGCTCGCGGAGCGCTACGCAGGAGCGTTCGGTCTGGAAGCTGAGTACATCCCGGATTTCATCGAATCCTCTGAACGGCTTGCCGAACTGCTGACTTCGCCACCTAAGATGCGGCGTCAGCTGACCATCCTGATCGGTGCTGTGGATAACAACCGCAGCCGTCAGCTGTGCCATGAGGTCTTTTACCGCTCGCGGGATCTGATCTACATTGATTCCGGCAACGGAGAATTTTCCGGGCAGGTTGTATGCGGTGTGCGTCAGAGCAACCGGACGGTCTCCAAGCCGCTCGCGCGCTATTACCCTGATGTGATGGAGGTGACCGACCGTTTCCCGACGGAATTGTCCTGCGCAGAAGCGTCGGTTTCGTCTCCACAGGCGATCACCGCGAACCTCACCGCCGCGACTGCGGTTGTCGATATGCTGTACAACATCCTTGTTTTAGGCGAGCTGAACACGAAAATGGTCACTTTCTCGACCAAATCCGTGAATGTACGGCCTAACTCAGCAGGCAGAAAGGCGGCGTGACATGGAGAACACTTTTGCATTGGAGCAGATTCGGGCAAGGCGGTTGGAATTATTCGCGGCTTTGACCGAAATGAACCTTCAGCACGAGAAATTGTGCGAGAAATATTCGCAGAAATGCCATGATCGGCTGGAAAAACTGTGCAGCCAGGCATTTTTCGCGATGCGCGGAATCCAGCTTTGCCTTGAGGAACTCGACCAGAGCCGCCTTGCACTGTATAGCAGCCGTCTCGGCGAGAGCCTTGCAATGTTCCGGGTCAACCTTCGCGATTACAGCAAGCTGAACCAGACAATGAGCGCCTTTGACCAGATGCTTGCGCCGTTCGTACAAGAAAACGATCAGGTGAACGCTGCGGTAATCGGCAGGATGATGAACCGCGTGAAGCTGGGCTTTTACCCAACTGCGCCCGACCACATCCCGCCTATGCGGAACGCGTTAGTGTTCCCCACGGACACGACCGTGAATTTGCTTGACCCCTGCTGCGGCTGCGGTGACGCGCTTTTTTCGCTCGCTGAGGGCAAGAACGCGCTCACGTTCGGCGCGGAGCTGGACAAAGCACGGGCAGAACGAGCAATCTGCAAGCTGAACCGCGTCGCGATTGGCAGCTACTATTTCAGCCGAATTTCTGCGAACGCGTTCCATGTGCTGTTCCTGAACCCACCGTATCTGACGGTAAACGGGGCACGCGCAGAGAAACGTTTTCTGGCGAATAGCTACCGGCATCTGCTGATGGGTGGGATTTTGTTGTACATTGTCCCCTATTACCGCCTTGATCTCGAACTTTGCAGCTTCCTGAGTACGCATTTTACGGACTTGCAAATTTTCCGTTTCCGTGACGCTGAATTCAAAAAGTTTCGTCAGGTACTGGTGATCGGACGGCGGAAGCCTGCTGCGGAAGACCCGGAAGAAGCGAAAACCCTGCTCGCGTATGCCTGCGCACCAGAGCTTATCCCACCAATCGACCGACTGCCCGAGGGAAGCTACGAAATCCCGCAGATACCCAAAGCGGTCGCACTGTTTCGCGGTGAGGAGTTCAACGAACAGGAGCTTGCTGAAGAACTGGCGAAGGCCGGAAGCATCTTGCAGAAGCAAAGCGGTCTGGACGGTGGCGACAAGCGCCCGCCCCTGCCGCTGACCATCAGCCAGATCGGGCTGATCGGCGGCTCCGGACTTATCAATGGCCTGATTGACTGCGACACCCCACATATCATCAAGGGGCGCATCATCAAGAGCCAGACGACCGAAAAAGAAGCTTTAATGACAGCCAAAGATGAAGCGTATGGGGAGCATGTCCGCGAGACACACAGCAGCAAAATGATTTTTAATCTGCTGACCGCTGACGGATTCCAAACGCTCACGTAGAAAGGAAGGATGTACCATGAATGCAACAAAAAAGATTCATTTTCCGCTCGGGAAAGTGCTTATCACTCCCGGAGCCGCAGTACAGTGCAGCGCAAGCGACGTTTTCACCATACTGAACCGTCATTTGCAGAATGATTGGGGCGAAATCAGCGACCCGGATTGGAAAAGCAACGACTCTGCCATCCGCAACGGCGGGCGCGTCCTGTCCGGCTATTCCTGCAACGGGGAGCGCGTCTGGATAATCACCGAGGCGGATCGTTCGTACACGACGATCCTGCTGCCGGAAGAATATTGAGGTGCCGTTATGACGATTGACAACGCGTTACATCTTGATATGGAAGGCGCAGCCCATGCGCTTTCACAGGCAGAACCTGTGACCACTCCGGAGAACCCTCACGAATACCTGATGAAACATCTTATAGAGCCGATTTTGCGCGGCAATGAGGTATTGGTCGGGGATTTGGATTTTGCCGCATTCGATGAGATCGATGTGACTAAAGCGGCAGATTGGTGCGAACATCTGGAACAGTTATTCGTGGCGGCAGACCGATTGCACAAGCGGTTGGACGGGCTTTCGCCATCTGCGCGGAAAACCGCATTTTTTTGAGGTGCCGCGATGAATAATCAACAGATTCTTGAGCGCCTTTCTTATGCGCTTCGTAATGTGGAATTGCTGGCAGCCTTTCAGGAATACGATCACCTTGACGCTGCAATCCAAATTTGTGGTGAGGATTTCCGTCTTGGTGAAGATTCGATTGAATGGCTTGACTATGATGAACTTTTAGCTGCTACAGGTGATTTCTTTGCATTTTCCAATGGTCATGATGATTATGATTATTGTGGATATAGCAGCTTTTACGTGTCCAGTGCACCGCTCCGCGAATATTACGATCTATGCCGGATTCATGCCCAAAAGCACGGTCGCCGCTATCAGAAAGACCCTTATGTAATGAAAGCAGATCACTTTGTTTGCCAAACGCTCCTGCATAGTGTTCCTTATGGCATCTGGGTCAGGATATCAACCAACCCAACGCATGAGTATGGCAACGGTATTGCAATACAGACATATGAGGACTTTTGCGGATTTTATGAGCTGATTACTGCATTGCTGGAAATCACCGAATACTTCAAATACGAAGTAGAGGTACTACGGCATGAGCTTCGCGAGGAACGAAAGGAGGCCGCATAATGGCAAAGCTAACAGTTACAATCGACTCCGAAAATCCTTATGTGAAGGTGGAAAGCATCCATTC
Source organism: Clostridiaceae bacterium (assembly GCA_009911355.1). Classification (GTDB taxonomy): domain Bacteria; phylum Bacillota; class Clostridia; order Oscillospirales; family Butyricicoccaceae; genus QXXE01. The sequence continues at coordinate 111,920 of QXXE01000001.1, forward strand.
GGGCATCACTGCTGTAAAATCGGTCACGGTGGACGAATTTTGCACCTCCATGGCACAGAATGTCCATATCGGAGGTTTCCAATCCGGAATTCTGCCGCCTGGCTGCATTTCGCTGACTGCGAATCGCGATTCGGTACAGTTCTTACTGCTTTGCGGCTTCAACCGCTGCGACATCACCTACCATGATACGGTTTATCGGAACTTTCCGCTGCCATGCCTGGTGGTCGGGGCAAAGATGGATTCCAGCGGACGGCTGTCCGGCTTTCGGCTGGGCGTGATTGCGAATGAATTGCCTGCACCGAATACGCAGATGTACCATTATCCATTCTCCAATGTGAGTGAAGATGGTGGCCTGTGCGTCGGTTCCAACACGTTCCATGGATATGATTCACTGTGGAAGCTGCGTACCCTCCCCCATCGGCTGTTATCGATTCCAAACAATGACGATCAGTATTCCGAGAAAAATTCTCAGCTGAATTTGCCGTATCGGGCATTGCTGGAGCATTTGAAGGATAAGGACACGAGTTATTATTACGAAAAAGTTTTGATACCGAACGGAAAGACCCTGAAAGATTTTATTTGAGAGGTGGTCAGTATGACAGGCAAGGAATTGATGGCGCGTTTCGCCGAACCCTTTGACGCACACGAGGTAAAATGGCGTGTGCAAAAGTGCTCGAACTCCGGGCAGGGGCTGGCGGTGCCTTACATCAGCAGCCGCGCCGTGATGGACAGGCTCGATGAAACGGTCGGACCGTTCGGCTGGCGCACGCGCTACGAGCAGTGGCACGTGTTCACGCCCAAGCCGACGAAGGCCGAGGTGCAGAACAATGAACAGCCGAAGCCGATCGCGTCGCAGCTGTGCGAGCTGTCCATCTATTTTGAGGAACGCCGCGAGTGGGTTTCCAAGGTAGACGGCGCGGAAAACACGGATATTGAAACCGTGAAAGGCGGCATTTCGGACAGCTTCAAACGTGCTGCGGTGCAGTGGGGCATCGGACGGTATCTTTATAAGGTCGGCAGCCTTTGGGTTCCGATCGACAAGTACCGCCAGATCACTGCGGACGGCATGAAAACCGCGCAGCAGCACTATAACGACCAGATGCAGCGGTTAGGGCTTGCGAAATCGCCGAAAAACGATGCAGCTTTGTATCAAATCCTCGGCGTGAAGCCCACGACCGGCACGGACGGCAGCACTGCCTTTTGGCTTGCGTTAGGGCAACCGAACGGCACGCAGAAAACCGTCCTGTATCGCGGCGCGAAGCAAGGGCTGGTCGCTGGCATGAAACTGACCGGGTTAAAGGGCTGCGAACGCAAGAGCGCGAACGGCAGTTACTACGAAGTCACAGACTTTCAATTTGCAGCGTAGAAAGGAGTGCAGGACATGGAGAAAATGCGGAAAATCAGCATCGTTTCGCTCACTGCGGAGGGCTTCCGCAATTTCGATGAACCGACGACATGGACGTTCGGGGCGGTCACTTTGGTGAGCGGTCACAACGCAGTCGGTAAGTCGGGCATCGCGGACGCGCTTGCATTCGGTCTGACCGGAGCGCCATTCTTCGGCGGTCGCGGTCTGGATGAATTGCAACACTCGCTGGAGCAGTCGATGCGCGTCGAGATCCACTTCCTTGACCAGAGCGCACGCCAGCACACGCTTTTGCGTGTACGCAGGAATGGTGAAGTCACGCTGTCGCTGGACAGTGCAGAGCTTCCGCAGAAGCGGTTCGCCGAACTGATTGGCAGCAAGGATTTCGTGCTGTCGCTGCTGAACCCGGCGTACTTCGCGGAAGTGCTTGGTACCAGTGGGCGCGGCCTGCTGGAACAGCTGATTCCAGCCCCCGCTCATGAAGCGGTCATGGAACAGCTCAGCGAGCACACACGCTCAATTTTGGGGGAAGATTCGCTGTTGCAGCCGGATACATACCTGAAAAATAAGCGTGCGGAGCTGAAAGAGCTGGAAAAAGACTTGCAGTATGCGACCGGGCAGAAGGATGCGAATGACCGCCAGCGCACCTCGATTGAGGCGGCACTTGGCGAGAAGGCACAGCAGCTTGCCCACGTCTGTGCAGCGCTGAAGGTCTACGAGCAAAAGCGCACGACGGGAATCAACCGTCCCGCACTTGAGGCGGAGCTGAAAAAGCTGTCTGCCCAATTTGAATCGTTGCAGCAGGAGCCGCCGGAAATCACGGAGCTTCGCGCGGCACGTGCCAAAATTGAGCAGCAGACCTTTACCTCAGAGTTGGAAGCGCAGCGGGTGCGGCTGGAAACCGAGCTGACACAAAAGACTGCCCAGCACAAGCGAATCAGTGACCTGAAGAAAAAGCTGTTCGCCGGTGCTCGCTGCCCGACCTGCCTTCGCGAGATCGACCAGGCGGGCGAGCCGATGATTGCAGCCGCCTACGACAATGCACTGAAGCAGATCGTTGAACATGGACGGGCACTCCGCGCGTCCTATGAAACGGCTGCCCGCAACGAGCAGAGTGCCCGAAACGAGTGGGACACCGCGCGGCAGAAGCAGCTCCACGCCGCCGATCAGAAGATCGAAAAGCTGGAGCAGTCGCGTAAGGAGATCGACCTCGACAAATTGAAGTTGAATATGAAGGCGCTGTCCTATCGGCTGACCTTCGGGATGATGGGTGCAGAGGAGGCACGCCAGTACCAGCCGTTGTCCGACCAGAAGGCAAAACTTGAAGCAGAGATTTCCGCGCTGAATGACACGCTGGATAAGCTGCCGAAAAATCAGGCGCAGGGCATTGAGGAGATGCAGGCGAAAATCTTCCAGATTCAAGAGAAAATCAAGGCTGCGCAGATGTATTTGTCTATGCGCAATGAGCTGATGTTTGGGAACCTGCCCGGGCTGCGCCACGCGAAAATCGTGCTGTTCGAGCCTGTTAAGGAGACTGGCGAAATGCGCGACGTGTTCCAAATCACCTACAACGGCACGCCGTATGTCCGACTGTCAATGTCGGAGCGCATGAAGTGCGGTATGGAGCTGATCGGGCTTTTAAGCCGCCTTTCGGGGTGTTCATACCCGGTTTTCCTTGACAACACCGAATCGTACTGCGATTTGGGCGGAAATTTTGCGTCAAGCCAGATCGTGATGTCGCGGGTGCAGAAAGGCACCCCGCTAATGGTTCGTGCACTGAAACAGGGAAAGCGGGTTGAGGCTCATGCTGCTTAAATTCCCGATTGTGCAGACTGCAAAAAAATGCGGCATTCCGTTTGACCAGCGAACGCTCGGTCGGGCAGTCGTGGAAGCGCAATGCCCCTTTTGCGGTGACCAGCGGCACCACCTGTTTCTGTACACGTCAGACGATCATTTTCATTGTTATCGCTGCCGTGCGCATGGAAACGCGGTCAGCCTGTATGCAAGGTGCAATGAGTTATCCTACGCCAATGCTTACCATGAACTGGCGGATGATAAAATTTTGCGCCTGCCGCAAAAGCGGGAACCGCGGCCGCAGGCGGTTGAGCCAGCGCCTATTGAGCGACGGCACGCAGTCTATACCGCGTTGCTGGATTCGCTGGCGCTCTCACAGGAGCACCGCGAAAACCTGCTCGAACGAGGGCTGAACAGTGAAGCAATCGAAGCTGGCGGCTACCGCTCCCTGCCCTACGGCAAGGAAGTACGCGACGCGCTCGCAGCTTCGTTGTCGCAGGACTGCAACCTGATGCACGTGCCGGGGTTTTACACCGCGAACGGCATCTGGCAGTTCACAGCATGGAGCGGCTTGCTGATACCAGTCCGTGACCATCTGGGGCGGATTCAGGGAATCCAAGTGCGGCTTGACCGTGCAGAAAAACGTAAATATCGCTGGGTTTCAAGCGCAGACCTTCCAAATGGTGCGCCCGCGCGTGGCTGGGTTCACGTCACGGGCGACACCGGCAGGCGAACCGCCTGCATCACCGAGGGTGCGCTGAAAGGTGATATTTCCAGTCTGCTCACCGGAGGAACGTTGTTCCTCTGTGTGGCGGGTGTGGATTCGACTGCGCTACTCCCGGAAACGCTGAAAGCACTGAAAATCCGTAAGGTCTATGAGACCTTTGACATGGACAAGCTGACCAATCCCCACGTGCGGGATGCCCTGAAACGGCTGCAAAAGCTGCTTGCCGCAAACGGTGTGCAGTACCGGCCGTACCACTGGAACCCCGAATATAAAGGTGTAGACGATTATTTATGGGCGCGTTCACGCGCAATTTAAGGAGGAAATCGTATGAATCAGCAGAAAACTTTTGACGCGAAGAACTTTACCGTGATCTCCGGGCAGGCCGACGAAAAGGAGCTGCTGGGCAAGTTCGTGTACTTTTCGCTGGGCAACGTGCTCGCTGAAAAGGATGAGGTCGAGGATATCTGCAAGAATCTCGGCGTCAGCTACAACGGGCGGCGGATCTCCGAAGTCGATGCCTACCGCAACGCGACCGGCTCGATCAATGACCGCAAGGTGATGATGGTCGGCGACCAACGGCATATCGTGAAAATCTACTGCCGCGACAACCATCATGAGGGTACCCTGTACTCGCGTGAGCTGGTGCGTGAAACCCTTGACACGCAGACCAACCACTATGAAAAACTGGCGAATTTCTGCTACGACCGTGCAACTGACCTGTTCACGATCCGCGACGTGGCGATGTATGATTCGTATGTCTCTGAGTATGAGATTTACGAGTATTTCCACAAGGCAGAGCAGCTTTTCGAGGTCTACCGGCATTGCCTCGGGCGCAGCCAGATCGACACCATCGTCCAGCATCAGCTTGATGCAATGGACGCGCTGCCGATCTCGGTGCATGGGAAATTGTTCTTTGTGCCGCGCCATACGATGCACCTTGTAGACCCGTTCGAGGACTTGATCGAAGCGCTGAATGGTGTTAATCAGCACTCAGCCGAGCTGATCGTCAACAGCTTCTACGTTGTGGACGACGCAAAGCAGCGCCAGAAAATGACGGCGGAGTTTTACAACCTTGTCCGCAAAGAGGTGCAGACCTATCAGGAACGTGCCGAGAACCTCATCAACAACGGCTGCCAGAGCGCAGCGGTGATGAACCGGCTGATTGTGCGGATCGACAACCTGCACGATAAGAAGCGCAAGTATGAAGACCTGTTCCAGCAGGAGCTTGACGCACTGGACGATGAGTTCCAGACGCTTGGCCTGTTCGTGCAGGAGATGCAGATACGCACGCAGGGCTTTCGCTCGCAGAAAGCTGCCTGAAACGAATTCACAATAACATATCTCTAATATAAGCGCACAAGCTGCGTGAAAACAACTACGCGCCCACAATTTATCATTGTGGGCGCGATTTTCATTTTCAAGGCTCTATCTGGTTATCCATGAGTAGAAACCGCATGATAATTAGTCCGTTTTCCGTACAATGCAGCCCCGCAGCCGAATACACCTTTCGAACCGCATACAGCGGGGCACCATCGCAGCACTGCTCATCACATTGCAAATACAGCCGTTCCAATTCCCGATAAGGTTCCAGCATCAGCCGATAGGTCTTGCGTTGGGAGATTGGATAGCCCTGAAGCCCTAATAATTTGAATTTTTCGCCTGTCTCACGGAGCTTGCAAAGTGTTTCCAGTGCCAGCAGTCCAAACGGTGTAGTATAATCCGCAACAAAAGTTGTGATCCCATGGCGCAGCCCCCAACGGCAGCTTGAAAAAATACGCTTTTGATAATGCTTTTTCAACAGGAAGCTACAATGAATCCGTTTTCCGAATGGGGTATAGAAAAGCATCGTATGGCTCGGCTCCAGGAAAGGTTCCTTTTGAGGAAGCTGGGACAAAGCCGCTGACGCGGTATCTGCCGCAGCGTGTATTTTTTGACAGCAGGGCTTGCGCGAATTTTTAAAATAATGCATCATGATATCTCCTGTTACAACAGCACAATTTGTAATAATAGACTCGTTTTCTGCCTCAGATCAATCAGCATATCGTTTTCATAGCTCTTTTATAGGTAAGAAAGACTATGCCGAAATTTTTTACGTTCCGTAAGGGAAACGAAACCAGACAGCGGCTGGCAGCCGCCCATTTGTCCACAGTGGGCGCAGATTCGCACCACCGCAGGCAAGAGGCCATTCCTATGGCATATCCCGTCCATACTTGCAGGCGGAAGTCTCATTATCCCGCACGGGTCGTCGCGGGCGAATGTGCCTTCATCTGCCGATGCCAGGCTCCTGCCGCTCGCTGCCCGCGGCAGGTCGTGGCGCACAGGGCTGCATCCGGCTCGCCGCGCAGGGTTCGTATCTGGTTTTTATGAGGTTGTCAGGGTGCAGGCAGAGGGATTACAGAAAAGGCGAAAAGTATGCTTTCTATCTCTGCTATATGAGAGAACCGGTTCTTTCGCAAAAGTGTACCCTCTTTTTTCCGCTTTTGCAATCGCTCGCGAAAAGTGTAGTGTATTTAGACGAAAGTGCATATATTTTTTGAAAAAACAACCTCGATCCATGCAAAAGTGCCCATAGGCTTTTGCCTATGGGCACTGCTTGTTTGTATGCGAAATTGGTCAGGTTTTAGGCGCGTAATTACTTGATCACAAATTTGAGGTCGGCGCAGTTGCCGCCAGGGATCACGATCGATAAGGTATCATTGACAAGGGCCATATTCTGTGTACCAGATGTCTTGGTACCGGTCGTATGCCAACCAGTGGAATCTTTGAAAACAATATCAACACTCTTACGCATTGTATTGCCCCAATCAGGGGTTAAAATTACCTTACGACCGTTCAAATTCTGAAGTTTGATCTGGTAGACAACGCCAAAGTTTCCCGCGAGCTTGTCCAAGCTGCCCGACTTGTGGGAGAGGACCGTCGTGTATTCATTGCTGTTTTTGAAATTGCGGTCCGCAGGCCATTCGCCAAGCACAAATGCCGATACTTTGTTTGCATCGACGGTTGCGTTCTTCTGAACATAGTTCAGCTGGCCGCTGAAATAGCTCGACTGAGCGGCTTCTTCTTTCGCGATGTTGAAATAGGTAGATGCCGCTGTAGTGGTATTGCCATACACGATCCGGGCGTATACATTGCCCTTGTTCGAGGTCATACTCAGCTTACCGTCAACCATATTGCCGTTTGGCACATCTTTGTAAAGTACAAAAACGGAAGAATTTGCGGGAACAGTCACTGTTGAGGAGGATGACTGGAGGTAGTTCATCACCATGGGCGCAGTCATCAGCTGCTCGCTCTGCTGCGATGCGCCGGAAGCCGTGCCGATTGCCTTATTATGCAGAGTCAGCGTAGCGGCGGTGCTGTTCCCATTCTGCACAACGATGCCAAAGCGCTTGGTCATGCCAGTGTTGTTATGATGGTACAGCTCGAAATCCATACGCTCACCAGCCTTAAAGGTCGTGCCAGCCAGATAACCGTTCGTGCTGTTGCTTTTTGTGATTATTTCCGGGCTGTCCGAGAACAGGAACCGGCGAGTGACACCGTTCGTGAAGCTGATTCCGCTGTACGACGAGTTTGCCGCACTGGCAGAGGCCATCAGCGAAAATACGGACAGGGCTGCCAACGCGAGTGCAAAAAAGCGTTTTTTCATTTTCATAGAGGTTCAACTCCTATGTAAAGATTTTTTTGCAGCTGCAAGCATAGTTTACCGAATCGACCTGAAATTTCCACGGATATGACTAAAATGTAGGTTTTAGAAATAGAATGTTTTGGGATTGCAAAAAAGCTGTTTGGGGAAATTTCAAAAGTGTAAATACGATTTTCTGAAGAAAAAAGCCAGCCCCTTCCGCTTTGTCCAAAAGGATGCAGCGGATGGGGCTGGCTGCGATTTCATTCAATTTTCATAGATGCGGAAGGCGGTCCTATGCGTTTTTACCTTCAGGACCCGCATTTTTGCAGGTCAGCCGCTTTTTCTCGAAAAATGTGCTATGATGGGGGACAAACAAAGAAAAGGATGTTATTTCCTATGCTGATACGAACCGTTTATCTTGCCTGCCAGCTTTCGGAGCCGTCGAGCTTCCGGCCCGAGCTGCTGGAGCGCTGGCCGCTTTCCGCCAGCAGCGTGGTTTTGCAGATCGATACGCTTGACGACGGGATGGAGCAGCTGCTTCCGCAGGTGCTCCGCCGTTTTGAAAACGCCACATTGCAGTATTTTACGATGGATGTTGATGTTTCCGGTGAAAAAAGGCAGTTTTTGCTATCCTTGGAGGACATGGGTGTCAATGTTGAGATCAAGCTGGAGCCTTTGGTCGGAATGTCACTTTATGCGGCGGTTCGTCGGTATAAATACCGCATCCCCCGCGCCGACCATGCCCTGATCGTCTATGACCGGATGAACCGCGCCATCAGGGGCGCGATCAGCAGCGCAAAGAACAGTGGCTGCGATGCCTGCATCCTGTGCTGCGGGAAAGACTGACAACGAAAAGAGGATGAAAATGAGGACGATTCAAAAACGGATGATTGAGCACGTGCTCTATCCTGCAATGGAGCGGTTCCGCGGCAACCGTATCCGCACGAAAACGATGCAGCTGCAAGCCAGCGAACGTCTCCCCGCCGGGCAGCTGGCGCGGATGCAGGAACAAAAGCTCGCGGCGCTGCTGGAGCACTGCGCGAAGCACGTCCCGGCTTACCGGGTGCTTGGATGGGAGATCGAAGAAATCCACAAAGCCCCACTTGCTTTTCTGGCGCAGGTGCCCGTCTTACCAAAAGCGGCTTTCCAGTCTGCGCCGGACCGCTATCTGTCTGACACAGCGGAGCGGTCCGCGCTGATTGCCAACCGGACAGGCGGCTCGACCGGTGAACCGGTGCATTTCTACATGACGCGGGAGCAGGTCGAAGCCTATGAGGCGGCGCGCTGGCGCGGGTTATCGTGGTACGGCATTACGCATGGCAGCCGCAGCGTGATGATCTGGGGGAACCCGATCGAGCTGACGCAGAATGCCCAGCGGAAATACCAGCTTCGGGAACGGCTGCTGAAAAACCGGATCATTCTTTCCGCGTACCAGCTGTCCAGCGATACCGTCCGTGAGAAGGCCGCCGCCATTGAGCACTACCGCCCGGAGTATCTTTATGGCTACTCCTCGGCGCTGACGCTTTTCGCGGAAATGATGCTGAAAGCAGGCGTTTCGCTGAAATTGCAGCTGAAAGCAGTTGTTTCAACCGCAGAAACGCTGACAGCAGCACAAAAACAGGTGCTTGAAAAAGCATTCCGCTGCCCGGTCGCGAACGAGTACGGCGCGCGGGACGCAGGCATCCTCGCCTACAGCTGCCCGGAGGGGCACCTGCACCTTTCCGCCGAAAACGCACTGATCGAGGTGCTCGACCCGGTGACGCACGCGCCGCTGCCGGACGGCTGCACGGGCGTGCTCGCGGTGACCGACCTCAACAATTTTGCACAGCCGCGCCTGCGCTATCTGCTGGGCGACGTCGGCTCGCTGGCGGCGGCGCGGTGCAAATGCGGGCGGACGCTCCCGCTGCTGGGGGCGCTGGAGGGGCGCGAGGACGCAATGCTGGTTGGCGCGGGCGGACAGCTTGTGCATGGCAACGCGATTGGGCAGCTCATCCGGCGCTATGACGGCGTGCGGCAGTTCCGGTTTATCCAGCATTCCCCCACCAGCGCAACCCTACTGCTTGCACTGATGGTGCCAGATGATGCGCTGCCCACGCAGGTTACCAGTGAGGTGCAGGCGCTGTTCCCCGACACAGCCATCCGGCTTGAGATCGTGGAGCATATCCCGCCTGCCGCCTCCGGGAAAATGCGCTACACCATCCGGGAATTTCCACTGCACGATCGTTGACAATATCGGGGCACAATAAAATGACGCCGGCAAATGTCGGCGTCATTTTACAGGATCTATGCTTTGTTTGCAAAGTTGCATAAAAAGGCAGCGCTTTTTGGCAAGGTAGTTGACAATTGGGGAAATTTTCGTACAATAAAAGCAGAGCAAATACTTTAGTTATCCATATATTTCCGCAGCGAGGCAGTTATTTCGGGTTGATAACTCCAATTTCTGCAAGCGCTTTGCATTGAGCTTATGCCAATGAAGAAAACGCAGGCAGTAAGGGAATATAACAAATGTTTTTTTACTTCAAGCTTTGACCAGACGGGTTTCTTTTGAATTGCAAGTTGGAATCCGTTAATCACGATTGTACAAAGTACCATAGCTATGACAGATGAGTCCATATAAATTGCTATGCCTATTGCCGTACAGGATAAAACAGTGACGATACACTGACCATATTGACGGAACTTTCGTTTTTGCCGGAGATTGAGAATATTATTGGTATGTTCAACTGGCGCATAATGGTAAATCAGAGCTGCCGCAATCGCGGTCCCGATTATCAAAAAAGTGCTATCTACATTCAGGGACATCCAAAGCGCCACTCCATAAAGGCATATTGTTGACACCGTGCAGCATCTGGGGCTTACTGCGTGAAGCCCACCGCAATACCTTCTCAAAAGCGGAAATGCCACCAAAAATGCAATCGTCTCTCCCGGATAGCCCAAGAGGATGCCTATGCCCAATATGATGCAGACGATTTGGCTTTGATGGAAGGTGTCACGCAAAGCATAGGTGAAAAGCTCAGATTGCTTTTCTTGCAGGATTCCATTCCGGACGAAATAAGCTGTAATTTTAGCAGCCATAATGTGATCACTCCTATCAGTAAGTTTTGTTCACTATAGCATAAATTCCTTAACAACGCACTAAATTTAAAAAAAGTGCTGCTTTTCAAGTTGAAAACGCATCAAAGCTGGAATATTTAGGAATCCCATCCGACTGGATTTGTAATAGAAAGGATTTCAAGATATCAATGATGACGATTGCTTACATCTCTATCGCAATTGCTGAACTAATCGTTACAGACATCATCGCAACCAATCTGTTTGAGTGCCCACGCAAACAATTCCCGGTCCCCTGTTTTTTCTATGCAGCATACCTGTTCGTATCTGTAGCGCAAATTTCTTTTCACTACATTCTCAATTTTAATTTGCTGGTCTCAACTCTTTTTACAATGAGCGTTTGTATCAGCTATAGAGCGAAATGGAGGCAGCGCGCCTTAATCGCGCTCCTCTCGGTAGGAATTGGGCTTGCAAGCGAGGGGCTTTTATGGATGCTTGTACGAATTGTGACGGATATAAGCGGTATGGACATTTCACCAGAGGCAAGTGGCTTTGTAATAACTGTTTTTGCTTCTGCACTTTTAGAAATTGGATTTACAATTTTGCTGTTAAAAATAATCCGATATTTTCGTGTGCATACCCCCTCAATCTATGCTTCAATCATTGCAATTTTTTCAGTTTGTCTCATTTCAATGCTCCTTTTGCTGGTCTCGTTTGCCAATACCTCTTATTTGGTTGCAGCAATTCCAACAATTATCCTGATTCTGATTGCATTGGCGCTTTGCTGTGGAATTTTTTGCGATCAAATCCGTGTGCAGCAGGAGCGGCTACGATTGAATTTTCTGGAAAAGCAGAATCAAGACCAGGTCGCCCATTATACGGCGCTTTACGACCGCAATAACGAGACCCATCGGCTGCGCCATGACCTGCACAATTTTCTGATCAGCGCGGAGGCGCTGATCGAACTGGGGGACATCGAAAAGCTGAAAGAGCACATTGAAAAGCAGCGGGAAGCCGTGCGGCCGCAGAAATTGACCGACACGGGAAACCCGCTGCTGGATGCAGTGCTGTCCGCAAAACAGCACGACTCACCGGAAATTGATTTTCAGATTTTGCTCCCACAGCTGCACTGCGATCAGATTGACCCGGTGGACACCGCAATGCTGCTTGCTGCCGCGCTGGACAATGCGGTTGAGGGCTGCGCGGACAGTTCTGAACCGTACATTCACATCCGTGTTGAGCAAAAGGGCAGCATGATTCTTGTGGAGATTCAAAACCCCACGCACAATCACCCAAAGGAGCGTCTCGGGCGGCTGGTCTCGACCAAGCCGGAGCCGGAAAAGCATGGCTACGGTGTCCTGAGTATGCGCCGGATCGCGGAGCGCTACAGCGGCAACCTGACATGGAGCGCCGAGCACGGCGTTTTTATCCTGCGCGTTCTGATGCAGGATATCCCGCCGGTCGTGCTGCCGCAAATATGAAGCGTTCCCGCTTGCGCAAAAGCCTAGAACACCGGCGGGAGCTGTGGCTTCGCAAAATATTGATGGAACTCCTCTAACAGCTTTTTCCGCTGCCGCGTGCTGACCGGGATGCGGATATCCTTGGCACAATAGATGCAGTCGGAACAGATTTTTTGAACGTGGTCCGGGTTTACATAGTACCCCTGATGTGTTTTCAGGAAGTGCATTGCTGTAAGCCGCGCTTTTTCCTGCTTCACATTTGTGCGGAACTTATGCACGGCGGACATTGTGGTGATGATTATCTCGCCGTAGTAAAACTCTACACTTATGATGTCCTTGATCCGCAGCGTGAGCAGCCGCTCATTTTCCAGAACGTAGGTAATGTACTGTTTTTCATGCTCCTCAAACAACCGGCTCATCGTGCGCAAAAAAAACCTTTGACTTGACCGGCTTCAGCAAATATTGTGCGCTTTTCAAGTCAAATGCCTGCGTTACATACTGCGGATAATCCGTGATGAACACCAGCCCGGCCTCCGGGTCTGTCCTGCGCAGGATCATTCCCAACTCAACTCCGGACAGTCCGGGAAGGTTGATATCGAGCAGGTAAAAATCGAACCGTTCCTTTCGTCCAATTGCGCGGTACAGGCTTTCGCCGGAAGAATAGGGCACGATCTCTTCAATTTTGTACTTGCCCGCCATTTTCCTCAGGTAAAAGTCGAGGATTTTAGCTTGGGTTACATCATCTTCACAAATGGCTATTCTCATAGTCACCTCACCGCGCCCGTTTGATGTACTTCATAAGATCGAGATTCAACTGAAAAAGAGATTCCAACTCTTCGGTTGTACAGCCGGAAAACAGTGCGTTCAGGCGGTCCAGTGCCTGCTGCCGCTGTTCGGGCGTACTGTCTGTCTGCACAGGCGCATTTGCTGTGAGCTCGTCCATCGGTAAATTCAGCACCTGCGAGAGTGCAACCAGCCGTGGAAGCCCACAGCCATGTTCCCCTCTCTCGATTTGCCCCAAATCCTTTTCGGAGATACCAACTGCTTCTGAGACCCGGTTACGGCTCAGCCCTAATTCCTTGCGGCGCTCCGCCATTTTTCTGCCGCACTCCTTCCAAAAATGATTTCCTGCATTCTTTTCGATATCCATGTTGACGGGTTCTCCTTCAAAGATAATACTTTCATTATCTCAGTTTTTTCTTTTGAAGATAACCCATTTATATTGGTTAAAATAAGCTAATGAAAATAGACTTTATGGACAGAAAAGCTCGCTTTGCGTACACTGACAGTATAGCAAATGCGGGAAATCCTGCAAGAAAACCTTGAGAATTGCCGTTTTTTCTCTGATAAAGTTAAAAACTTTGTGAAAAAATGTCGTTCCCACGTGTAAAAGTGCATTCCAGTCGATGTGAAAAGGGCACTCAAAAAGCGCCACAGCCTCGCCAAAAGGGTGGAGGTTGTGACGCTTTTTGATTTTGTATGAGGAACAAATCGATCTTGTTTATGGCAGCCCTAGTTCCCCAGGAACTCCGAATATGCTTTCAGGAAGGCACTCCTGCGGCGATAACTGATCGGTACTCGGAAATCCGGGGCGCAGACAAGCTCTTTCTGTTCGATCTTTCGGATATAATTCATATTTACAAGGAACCCCTGATGGCACAGGTAAAAAATATTCGGGTTCAGCGCCTTGCGCGCATCGGCAATCTTCCCGGATATTTCAAGCCGCTGACCGGTCATTTGGATACACAAATGCCGGTAGTAGGATTCTACATAAATAATATCCTGGGTCATCAGGCGGTATACCGCGTCGTGGCTGCTGACGCACCAGACCGAATTTTCCTTTTTTCGCCGACGCACGATCCGCTCCAGCTCTACCATCAGCAGCTGTTCATTGAGCGGTTTCAAAAGGAACTGCGACACCTGAAGGGTAAACGCTTCTGTGACATATTCCGGAAAAGAAGAGATGAAAACAATGTCCGCGCCCGGCAGCTTCTTTTTCAGCCGGGACGCCATTTTTGTCCCCAACGTATCCGGCAGCCGGATATCCAACAGGATGATATCATAATATGCGTCTTCTTCGATCTCCTGCAAAAATTCCCTTCCGGTTGTGAAATAGTCCGCATGGTATCCCGTATTTTGCTCGAACAGGCATTTTAATTTTGTCATGCACGTGAGATCATCTTCACAGACCGCTATCCGCATGAATATCCCTCCCTGATACGCCGATACAGGAACAGTATAGCGGATGTTCCGGAAAAAGTCAAGTTTCATGCACTTTCGACAACAAACACGGCAGTTTTTTGCAAAAAGGAGTCGACAATTCGATATTTTCCCCTTTCAGCAGGGGCAGCGCGTTTTTGCAGAAAAATGGCAGCCTGCTCAAAACAGCCTATGCGATCTTGCGCCGAAAAACTACACTTTTGGGGATTTTCTTGTTTCATGGCACGCACTGTGCTATGCTTTCGCTGAAGCAAGGGCACAGCGGGGCTCCGGAGCGCGATGTACATACCGCTGGCGTGATGCTTCCAAAATGATCGGAAAGGATTGATCCCTATGAAATTCTGTAAGCGCCTGGTCTCTGGTACTCTGCTCGCGGCGACGCTCGCTGCAAGTATGTCCTCCTTCGCATTCGCAGCAGACCAGCCCGCAATGCAGGCGAAAGCTGCCAGCGAACCCGCAGCAGAATCTGCGATTATGCCGCGTTCCATGTCCGCAGAGATCACCGGCAATGGCGTCCGTCTGCGCAAGACGCCCGGCCTGAACGGTGTGTCCCTCGGCCAGATGAACAAAGGCGACTGGGTCACGCTCTGGTGGGATGAGCCGGATTATCTGGTCGAGGCTGACGGGATGACCTGGGTGCATTGCTACAGCCAGCGGCTTGGCAAAAACGGGTACGTCGCGGCACAGTATGTCGACCTCGAAAATGCCGGCTAAGGGCGCGGTAGGTGCGCAGTCCGAAGGGCTGCGCATCTTCTTTTCCTGCGTTTTTGATGCAAAAGCGTGCAGTTTCGACGAATGGGTTGCTCTTCCGGCCGGGGTGTGCTATGGTAGCAGTAGCTGCCGGGCAGCCGATGCGCCCGGCTCGGAAAGGATGATACGATGAAAGCAATTCCCCGGACGGTGCTGACGGGTGCATCCGCGCTGCTTTTTCTGACGCAGCCTGCATGGGCCGTGAATGCTTCACCAACAACCAATCCGATCTTTGTTGATGGTGAAAGGGTTGACCTGCAAAGCTATACGATTGACGGCTATACCTATTATAAGATCCGCGACCTCGCGGAAGTGCTGGATTTTGAGGTCGGTTACGACGACGCGTCGCAGAGCATCCGGCTGTGGAACACGCCTCAAAATGCTGCGCCTGCACCGGATGACCCGGAAAGCAGCGTGACGGGTACGGGCTCAGAGGAGCATTCCGCGCCCACCTCCCCAGACGCGCCGGATGCACCCATAAAGCGGGATGTGGTCGACGGAAAGCTGGTTGTCCTGTTGGATGCGGGGCACGGCGGTTCGGACGGCGGCACGCACAATATCTCCGAGACCCTGTTTGAGCGGGACTTCAACATGGCGGTCGCGCAAAAGGCCAAAGCGCTGCTGGAAGCGCAGGGGGCACAGGTGCTGATGCTGCGCGGGCCCGAGGAGACCGAACGCATCCTGGAATCCGAACGGATCGCCCGCATTGACCGCTTTGTCCGGGAATACCCGGTCGACCTGCTGCTCAGCATCCACCACAACGCGACCGAGACCCACAAGGCGACCGGCAGCGAGATCCTTGTCCAGATCGCCTACGAGCATGGCGGCGCGGGACAGGAGCTGGCACGCTGCATCGAAGCGGAATACCGTGCGCTGGGGCGCCCCATCCGCCCGACCAAGTACCAGCACAGCGCGGAGAATCCAGAGCGCGACCGGCTGTACCTCCTGCGGGAAGCCTACGAGCGCGGGCTGCTCGCGGTCATGAGCGAATATTGCTTCCTTGACGTGGACAGTGAGCTGCAGCTCGTCCTCACCGACGAAGGGCAGGCACGGGAAGCGGAAGCCCTTGCTGCTGCGGTGATGCAGTATTACACGAACCATCCATACTAAAAGCATGTTGTTTTGGCAGACCTTTTGTTGCCAAAAAGGAGGGAATGGTATTATGGACCCAGCGGTTTTCGCGTTTCTTATCGGGGTATTGCCGGGCTATATCCAGCCGTGGCTTACCGTTGTGTTGCAGGCGCTTCTCTGCATCCTGCTGGTGTTGCTGATCCGGCTCGCCTGGTCGATGCTACACACGAAGTAAAAACTTTTTGCCCTGTACTGACAGCCGGACACGCAAGCAGTGCTTGTCCTATCATTCGTAGATTACTTGCTCAAAAAATAGGATGAAAGGCGGTTTCTCATGAAAAAATTTGTATGCTTTACGTTGTCACTCCTGTGCCTCACGGGCAGTGCATTCGCCACGAATGTAGCAGAACCCGAACCTGCTGTTCTGGACGAAAGCGGCTACAGCATTGACACGCCCTATGAATATCCGATCACGTTGGACATGCCGGAATGGGCTTCCCTGACCTCCTTACAAGAAAAGCTGGAGGTCTGCCAAATCCCGGAGGACATCCTGCCGCAGCTGACTACACCTGCACTGATCGAGACGGTACTGGATTACCCCCTCGCGGTCAATGTGTATGCCCATGGGGGAATAAACGATGGCATTGAAGTAGGTGTTGAAGTCGTTTCCGGGCAGTTTAACGGGCTTGCGGAGCTGCGCCGGAGGCAGTCGGAGGAGCCAGCCCAAACGGAAGCGGCTTTGGCAGATTGCTTGACCTGTGCATCCGCCCGTTTCGCAGAGGATTTCGAATCAATCTATGCAGAGGATCTGCTGACCTGCCTGCTCGGTGAAGCAGCAGGGCAATCTGTCCGCAGCAGCACCACCTCGGTAACGACGCCAAAGGGCAGCAAGGTAACCGCATATAAAGGGCTGACCTGGTCTGACCACGGTACAACAAAGTCGGGCGCTAACCGCATGAACCAGCAGTACCTGAAAACCTATCCCAGCGCAACACTGCTGCGGGATGCAGCCCCTGCATATAACTGCCATTCCTATGCGTGGTACAGTGATTCCAGCAGCAATCCTTATTGGATCGATGACCCGTCCGAATACGTCCTGGATGGGAGCTACGGCGAGACCTCGGAATACTATGTGGATTCTATCGTGCTTTATGGTGAGCCGGGGAAGAGCCCCAGCCATTCTGGGACCGTCTCCGGCGTCAGTGACCGGCATCACCTGACATATGTCGTCTCCAAGTGGCGCTATTACGGGCTCTTCGAGCACCTGTATTACGATTGCCCGTTTGCAGGCTCAGTCCATACCTATCGAAAGAATTAAGGCTCTAAAATGGATGCTGAATAAGCAGAACGGGGGCGCTGATGGCGCTCCCGTTTCCTGTGCATAGCGCGCTTGTGGAGATGCGTGGGTTCCAGCGGGGATAAAGCGTGAAAGCAATCAGCAGGAGGTTTCTTTGGACAGGATTTTAATTGCGGAAGCAGGGAAAGCAATCTATGAGCCGCTTCTGATGGCGTGCAGGGCGAACGGCTGGGAAAGCCTGACAGCACATACAGCAGCAGAAGCCGTGCGGCTTTGCCGAATTGTCCGGTTCGACCTGCTGCTGATCGATACGGTACTGCCGGATGAAGATGGTTTTTCCCTTGCGCAACGGCTGCAGCCCTTTGGGATACCGGTGCTTTTCATAGCTCCCCCATTAGCGTTGCAGGACCGGCTGCGAGGGTTTGCGCTCGGTGCAGCAGGCATCCTGGAAAAGCCGCCAGATATCCCGGAGTTGCTCGCGCGGATCAAATCCATCTTGCGGCGCTCAGCATATATCCCAAAGCATGCTTCGATTGGTGATGTGACAGTTTATTTTGATAAGCGCAGGGTGCGAAAGAACGGGCAGGAGATCCCGCTGACCCTGACCGAATTCCTGCTGCTTGAAATCCTGCTCCGGAACCCCGATACGGTCCTATCACGCGAAAAGCTGCTGGAAGTTGTCTGGGGATTCGGCACGGCTGGGGATACCCGTACCGTTGATGTGCATATTATGAAGCTGCGCAGGAAGCTGGGGCTGCAAAACGAAATCCGGGCGGTTTATAAAATTGGGTACCGGTTGAATGCGCCAAAAGCCCCCTAATTTAGAGAAAAATATGAAAAGCATTGAAGAATTATCTCAAAGCGTATACATGAACGAAAGGTATACGCTTTTTTTATTTTTTCACACGGTTTTTTCTTTTTTGATATATTTTCGTAATCCGCATCCCCGTTTCTTAACATCTTTGGCACCATGCGGGTGAGTATGCTACACTTGTATTATCCAAAATTTGGATGTCCGTGTCGGGAGAATCCACACCAAAGATCTTATTGCGTAAGGTTCTGGAATTTTATTTGCCGGGCACCGAAATAGTTCCTGTTATCGTCCGCCCAAATGCAGAACGGGTTATAAATCCGATTATCAACACCCAATGTGAAGGATCACTCTGCATGAACCAATGGTTTCTTTTTTGTAAATCTGATATCATCTATCCTAGATGGAGGTGTATTTTTATGGATGACCGCTATCGAGAAAGGTACAGGCTTCTTGGTTTAAAAATCAGTTTGTATCGGAAACTGCGTGGATTCACTCAGGAGGAATTCGCCGAAAAGATAGATTTAAGCGTATCATTTATCAGCCAGATCGAAGCGAATAACGGAAAACGCATCCGCGGGATATCACTTAACACATTATTCCGTATGGCTGAAGCGCTTGAAATTCCGGTATCTTTTTTGATTGATGATCGGTCAGAACCAGTTTATACCGACAGATACACGGAGAAGCTGCCACATTGAATGGATAATGGAGAAGGAGGATAACGCATACCATGATTCGATTCGGATTACCAAAAGGAAATGTACATAAAAAATCATTATCGCTGGCGGCCCAATTATGTGGCGGCTCCATAGATTCAAAGAAATTGTCTTTCATAGGCCCTGATGTAGAAATTTTTTTCTTAAAGCACCGTGATATACCTGCTCTTGTTCAGGAGCACATACTTGATGCGGGAATCACTTCGACTGAATGGATTGCGAACGCGAGGTAAATGTTCCTGTTGTATGCACACTCGACTGGTGCAACACCAGGATGAGCGTTATACAGGCAGGCAATGCAGCCGTCCCGTATAAACGCTGCATTACGGAGTTCCCCAATATTGCCCAAATGTATTTCCAGTCGATTGGAGCTCATGTGCAGATTGACGTGATATCAGGATCGTCCGAAGCGTTTGTCCCGGCACTGTATGACTGTTGTGTTGACTGCGTTGAAACAGGAGGCACCCTCATGCGGAATAACCTTGTCGAAAAGGCAATCATCATGGAGTCTCAAATGGTGCTTATCGCAAGAAATCAGACCGAGGAACTCCTTCCATTCTGTACACGCGTGCAGCAGGCGTTAACAAACATATGAACCAGCTGCTTTCTTTGGAAAGGTGCTTGCTCAATATTATCAAAAATGTCGGGATGCAGGTGTATCCGCTCATTGGGGCATCGGACAAAAAAGCAATCGACGAAACCGCGACCATGTGTTTTGATGAGCTGTTAAATTGGGGAGCCGAAAACGGGGTTACTGTACACGCAATCTCGATCGAAGGGGAACGGGACGGGATTCTTGTTTCCCCGCTGCAAACAATGCAGCCATGGCAAAAGGCCGCGTTGGCTGCTGCTATAGACCCCATCGATGGGACAACGCCCTGTGCTGCAGGCGGCAGCCGGTGTGTGTCAGCTGCGGCGGTTTCGCTTTCTCCACAAGTACGGTATCTGGCGATCCCGGACGAGCTTTCATGTTTTTGTTTTGCAAGCAACACAGATCCAGCCTTTGCAGCGGATGCACGATTTGCATTACCGCCTGATTGCAGCACGCAAAATAGGATTGCGACGCTGCATCGTGCCGAAAGCAAAGAGCTTTGGGAGTTTTTGCTGTCAAAACCACTGGAACCGAAACAACTTGGCGAAAAGAGCTTTTATTTGCCTAATATGATTACGGATGAGATCTTTTTTGCAGGCGATACCTCGATCCCGTTATTCTATGAATGCGACCATTTTTTAGGCAGGGTAGGGATTTCGGAAGCTCGTATGGAATCCAGGCTTTGGAGATTTTGGCGAGGGATCATCGTTTCGGCAAAACGGCTGAAAGAGCAGCCGGTTGCATATTTGCAGCAACGCATGAAAGCTGCTTATAATCCGTCGAGTTATCGTGTGAATGATTTTTTTACAGCTGAGGAAGTCTCCCGCCTAAAATTGTATGGCTGGGACGATGTTGACATACTTAGGCTTCACACACCTCAAACTTTTGCACCCGATTACGATCTTATCCTGATTGGCTCCATTACTGGGACAAAAGATGCTGTCCTTGACGAACATTCGCAAAAGAACTTTCACGCGATCCGCCGTGATCCAGATACCGGGATGGGTGAAATGGAGGTGTTTGTACAAAGCGCACAGGGGAAACGTGAAATTAAAAAAATCTGCTTGGAATTATCGGGGGCGAAGTAATTGGACTATGCGAAATTGACGAAAGATTTGCGGATGAATATGCTGGAAATGGCAGGGAACGGTGCCTCCGCGCATTTTGGCGGCTCGTTTTCATGTATTGATTTTTTATCCGTGCTTTTCTATGAATATGTTTTGGGCAGGGCATGGAGGCTTGTTTACAGCAAGGGTCATGCAGAAGTTGCGTTATATTCTTTGCTGGGGCAAGCAAAGATGATCGAACCGGATCGGGGGCTCAAGCAATTTCAAAGTCTCTTGCAAGGGCATCCTTCCAGGCACTGGATTCCCGCATTAACTTATTCTGCGGGATCTTTAGGGCAGGGCCTTTCGTTCGCACTTGGTATGGCCGTGTGCGGGTATCAGGATGGTTTCCATGTGGCTGCAGTGTTGGGGGACGGGGAGCTTCAGGAAGGACAAGTATGGGAGGCTGCCATCTGCGCGGCACGGCATCACACGGAAAACCTGACGGTCTTTGTTGATTGCAATCATATGCAGCTTACCGGAAGGATCCCGGTTTTAAGTGATTTGCAGCGGCTGTCCAGTATTTGGGCGGCGATGGGCTGGCATACCCGTGTAATTCATGGACATGATTTTGAGGAAATTCAGGATGCGCTGACATGGAGCACCCTGCTGCATGACAAGCCGAAAATTATATTTGCTGATACGGTAAAAGGAAAAGGTATCCGATTTATGGAGAATGATCCTGCATTTCATTGTTCCTGCCTGACCAGGGCGGAACTGCAGGCGGCAAAGCAGGAACTTCTGTCGTAAAAGTGAATGGGAGAAAAATATGAAAGCGTTACGTGATGTGCTGATTGACCAATGGGTTATGGAAATGCAAAAGGATCAATCGCTGGTCGCGATTGATTGCGATATGGGGCCGCATACCCGGGTAAGCAAATGCTTCCAAATGTTCCCGGATCGTGCATTTCAAGCCGGAATATGTGAGCAAAACGCGATTGGCATGGCCGGGGGGATGGCACGATGCAGGCGGTTCCCTCTGGTGTCGTCATTCGCCGCATTTATTGTGGGGCGGTGCTGGGAACAGATACGTCATTCGGTCCTGTACAATGAGGCCCCGGTCCTGATTCTAGGCACCCATGCAGGCTTTGCGGCGGCAGAAGACGGAGGGTCACACCAATGCTTTGAAGACATTGGCTTGATGCTGACATTGCCTGTGATACAGGTTTTCGCACCGGCGTTCCCATCTGAAGCACGGAAAATAATGATGGAGCTTGCCTGTAAAAAGGAAGCTGCATATATCCGGGTCGGGCGGGATCTGCTCCCATACGATATCTCACCAGATGAAATTCCTCCAATCGGTGAACCAATCGTGCTTCACAGGAGTACATCGCCTGTTGCGGTTGTATCAACCGGTGAAATAACACAGGTTGTTTTACTCGCCAGCCGGAAATTCCCGGCCGAGCAGCGCCCTACGATCGTCCATTTAGGATGCTTACGGCCATTCAATCGATTTGCGATATCCCGAATTCTGGAGAATGCAAAAGTGATTGTTTGTGTAGAAGAAAATATATCCTCATCCAACCTTTTTCCTATTATTTCGGGCATTGTCCATCAATCTGGCTCTAAGGCTGTTCGAATAATAAATGCTTGCCGGGATGGTGCTTTTGGGGAAAGCGGGGATATAAAACAGCTCCGGCAAACGTATGGAATTGACGCGGATGGTATTTATCAGACCATCCGATCCGCGACGGGGCAGCAAGAGGCTGATTCATAATAGCTGCCGCTGTCCCGTATGGCGGAAGAATCGGCAGTGCGTTTTTATAAACAAGAGACAAATCTTGCGGTGCTCTTTCATTTTATTTCCGGGTGCCGCACTGGCGGGTGTTGTTATGGATGAAAAGAGATTCCAATATGTATCATGGTGTGACCTGAATATACTGGCTATCAAAATTATGTCGAATTACAACTGGGCCAGAAAAGGGATGCTGCTGCTTGAAAACGAACGGCATTGTAACCCTGACACGCCTGTTGTAAGCTTGTACCTTCTTACCCAGGAGGAACTGAATGCAGTCGAGGACCTCCGCGTATCGACATATCGCGAAAAAATCGTGCAGTCGGGATTCTATATCGGGCATCATTTTGGGGAGAAATCGTTCCTGAAAATCCTTGATACCAAACGTATCATCATTTGTTCCGACAATGCGGAGCGGCTGATCTGGTCTGTTATCATAAAATATCTTTTAACCGTTTATGCGGATAGGCAGGATATGCTGCATTTGAAAGCCGCGGCCCTTGAATATGGGAACCGCAGTTTCTTAGTCACCGGGCGTGGCGGCGGAGGCAAAACAAAATTTGTTGAAACCCTGTGCGGCAGGTACAGTGACATGGATATTCTGAGCAATACACATACCCTGGTCGATCCATCAAATCATGCGATAGGGGTTGTGGGCAATGTGCGTATCCATCTTCAATCCGGCGACCAGTATATTGCACCGCGCAGCCTTTGCCAAAGGATCAGTGAGGGGCGGCCGATTGCAGCCGCGATTTTCTGGATTCAGCACAACACAGGTCAGTCCTGTAAAATCACACGCGTCGATCCGGAGTGTGCATTTTCAAACCTCATGCGGTTCAGCGCGGCGATTGGAAATTGGGAACTGAAGGAGGACATTGCTGATTTATCAGGGGATTTTTTTCAAATGGCAGGCTTTTTTAGACGTGAGGAAACACGTATGCGCTCACTGATAGAATCTGTCCCTGTTTTCTATTTGAATACAGATATTACAAACGATGCTGTCCAGACCGGAATCAGGGATCTTATGGAAAATATATTAGGTGAACTGGATGCGGGTTAGTGGAATACGCCTGTGAAATCGTTCCGAAGGGAAAAGGCAAATTTGCTGTTTGTTTATCTTTGACCAACCGAAGGAGGACGTTTTATGGTTTCGATGAAAGAACTCATGAGTACCGCATACAAGAATCATTTCGCGATTCCGGCAGTTAATGTAGAAAATGCAGATATGTTAGAGGGGGTGATTTCCGGAGCGGCCCGTGTACGCGCCCCTGTTATCATCCAACTGACAGAACCTGCGGCAGAAGCCTTTGGGGCGGGGTATGCGGCATACTTGGCAAAGTATTTTGCTGCGAAATTTGATGTTCCAGTAGGGCTGCATCTGGATCACGCCAGCAATGAGGAAATTATCATGGACTGCGCTGCAGCAGGGTTCACTTCTGTCATGCTTGATTTTTCAGAGTGTGAATTGTCTGAGATCATTAAAAAGAGCAGGCAGATTATGGCGAAACTCAAAGGCATGGATATTGCCATTGAGGCCGAGATTGGATTGATTGGGTCGATGCAGTCAGAAACCGTGAAAACAGATATCGAGGATGCCCGCTTTTTGTGCGGGGAGGTTGGCTGTGATATGCTGGCCCCATCCGTAGGCAACGTTCATGGATTGTCCACAAAATCGGCGCGCCTTGACTTTGACCTTTTGAGGGCTCTGCATTCGGAACTGGGACTGCCAATCGTGCTGCACGGAAGCTCCGGTACGGTAGAAAAGGATTTGGAGCTCGCGGTAGACCTAGGTGTGACGAAAGTAAACTTCGAAACAGAGTATCGGCGGATTTTCCAGAAAACGCTGATGGAAACATTGGTGCTGCCCCCGAAAATCATGAAACCACGTGAGGTTCTGGGGGTGCTGCGGAAAGAAGTATCTGACAGGACGGAGGAAAAGTGCCGTATTTTACGTTGCTGTAACAAGGCAGACCTGTTTCGGCACAATGCCCAATAGGGCACCTGCCTTCCGCCAGTGCACTGCCCGTTTCAATGAAAGGTGGTCCAAACCCATGAATATTTGCATGATACCGTCAGCCGACATTGCTTACGAGTCCGGCAGTACAATATATGCTGCTGACTTGTGCAGTGCTTTAGCCGATGCCGGGCATTGTGTCCATGTGGTCTGCAAGACGTTTCCAAACCGCACATCTGAAAAGGTATTTCCGCACTTGATCGAGGCACTTTTGCCACACCCTGTAATTGATGACTACCCGATTTCAGATCAGGAAATACGGAATTCCATCTATGCGTTGGCAGAGAAAATTGAGGAGATACATCATTCGGGGACAGGCCCACTGGATATCGTTCATGCCCATTATGGAACGATAAATAGCACCGCTGCCTTGCTGGCACACATCATTTGCGGTATCCCTTATGTGGTTTCCTGCTTTGGGCGGGATGTGTTTAATGGCGCAGCCAACGACAAACGTTTTGAACGAATGATTGCCTTTTCGCTGCTTGGCGCAAGATACATCATTTGCAGCAATGAGCAAGTCCGCGAAGAGCTCAAAAGCCATTGGCAAATACCGTTGCAAAAAATGATTGTCCTGCCGATGCCTGTGAATACAAAACTGTTCTCCCCGACGGATTGCTTATTTGACGGTCAGGATAAGCTGTTAACGAGTATCGTCTCCTGCCTTGGCCCGGAAAAGGGCATTGATGTCACAATCAAAGCGTTCAGGAAATGCGAAGTGGAAAACACAAAATTGCTGATCGTTGGGCAGGATGAGCACCCGGAAAACAAGAATTTGGCTTTCCTTCAAAATCTGGTAAAGGAGTTGGGGCTGGAAGGCCGAGTGCTTTTCCACGGGGGCATTCCGCATCGCGAGATTGCCGGGATCCTACAAAAAACGGATGTTTTGATCGACTCAAGAGTGGTCGGGAATTACAGTTCTGTTGTTCTGGAAGCACTGTTCTCCAGTTGCCTTGTGATTGCCTCAAATACACCGGGTAACCGTGCGTTTGTTTCAGATAATATCACGGGCTTTTTGTATGATGTTGGAGATGTTCCTGCGTTAAGCCGAAAAATCGTAAGAGCCCTGACTGACACAGGGCTGGTTAGAAAAATCAAGCGAAGCGTGAAAGACTGGACGAAGGAGAACGCCGCCAAATACAGCATGGATGCGCATATAGCGAGCCTTATCTCCATTTACGCGAACGAAACCGCAGGCAATGAGCAAAGCAGCGATGTCTGATTGTATCTGCGGTTACAAAAAACTGTGGGACCGCAACATATTTCTAATGATTTATGAAGGTGAAAAAATGATAACTTATGAATGGGTACAGGAGCTTCAAAAAATATCTCCTCCGGACCGGCTGCGCTTACTGGCAAAAGAAGATTCCCTGATGCAGTCCTGTGAGCTGATCCTTTTATCGTTGAACACAGTCAATCATGTGATTCAGGAACAGACTGCGTGCGATTATTTTTATTACATATTTAAGGATGAATCGGTTTTATGGCTGATTGAAGAGTCTATGTGCGTGCCAATGCCGAAGGATTTGTTTTATCATGCGATGGCTGTCCTTGATGTGTCTAAGCTGATTTACCGTTTTCCGTGTGCCAGGAAATTTGAAATTCCGGACCCATACGCACATCAGCTGCGGCTTAACAGCTGGGGGCGCGAACTGGTGGCAAAAACCTCTGGGCATATGTCTGCGAAAGCAGCTTCTCAGATCAAAGGCTGCTTTGAACAATACTTTTTAACGAACTTGTCAACATATTCGGATTTGACACAGCGGTTGCTCGGTAAAATTGATTCTTCCGCCGCGAAAAAGATATTTCAGTTAAATGCAGCGGTTGAATTGAAATTATTATCTTAGTGGCTTGAAGCGGGAGGTTAAAAAATGGCAAATCAATGCGGGACCAGATTTTCAGAGATCGTTGAGGCACTTCAGGAAGATGCCCTTCTGATTTATGGGAAATACGATTTGGACAAGTCCATTGTGTGGATGGCAGAGGAATTCGGGGAAGTCGTCAAGGCGATCCATAAAAATGAAGGGAAGGAAGCCATCGAAGAGGAGCTGGGCGATTTGCTCGCCTGGATATTTTGCCTCGCAAATATTACTGGCGTCAGTGTACATGGCGCATTGCAGGGAACCTTCCAAAAGGAGATCCAGCGCCAGCAAAAAAAGTATGGGAAACTGAAGTATTGCCCTTCGGGGATGCAGCTGCAAAGTGTTTCATCAAATGTTTAAGAGAATCGAGGAAAGGCTATGAGTACAAAAACAATCGTTTTAAACTATTTCGCAGCTTTGTGCGAAGAAAGCGAATCCCTCAAAAAAGCATTGGGCGATGATCTGGTTTCAAACAGCGGGCAGATTGATTGGGAAGCGTTGTGCAGCTTGTTAAAGTATCATAAATTACATATGCTGTTCTACCATGATTATCAGGAAATCATCCCGGACCGGCATAAAAGCAAATTCGCCCATGAATATTACAAGGAGCTTGCATGGCAGCAGGTGCTTCTGGAGGAATTTAAGCTTCTTACCCAGCACTTTAAGAAGGCGGATATCCCGTTCATTCTGCTGAAGGGCTTTACCATTGATCACGCGATTTATGGGTTCCGGCATTTCCGCCCCACCAGCGATCTGGATTTGCTGCTGCTTCGCACAGAGGATCTTGCCAAAGCACAGGATCTGGTTGAGGAAGATGGGTATTCCGTCTTTTATAAAAAGAAGGATTACACGTTTGGTGTATTGCCTACCGGTTATCGGATGAAGCACGTGGGATACCATGAATCCCAATACAGTAAAGTGATTGAAGATGGGTACTTTATAGACGCGGAGCTGCATCTGGATACTGGAAGCATTGGCCCCGAAATCATAGAGTCCTTCAAAAAAGAGCCGGAATCCATTCAGCTTGGCGGAACCGACGTGCTGGTTATGAACCGTCTGCATTTCTTTTTATATTTATGCGCGAATACACAGCAAAATTTTGAAATCAATTATAGTGTCTATAATAACACTTATCTCCGGGATGTCCTTGATGTTGTATTATTCGTTAAAAAGCACATAGTGGAATCTGATTGGGGTGAGATATTGCGCCTCAGCAAAAAATATCATATTTACCACATGATTTGTGCAGTCGTATACTATGCTGTGTGCCTGGCTGGAAAGAACGTTTTACCCGTAAAATTTCAGGAAATGTTCCAATATACAGAAGTGCCGGGCGAGAAACATTATGCAAATGGTTCGTCTGTACCGTGGGAAATGAGTTTTATTGACCGGGTATTTGATGCAGAAAAGCGCTGCACGGAATATAGCCGGTTGTATGTAGAGCACTGCTTTTCCGCGAAAAATCCCAATAGCTCGCCTGCTTATCCCGCGTTCCTGCCAGACCCCGGGCTGTGTGTCTTTCACAACCACTTCTTTCAGACCGATCTGACATGGAAATTTCAAACCAATGGACAGTCTCTCCAGCTAAGCATATTTGATTTAAAGGGCTCCGTTATCAGCCAGGAAAATTATCTGGCGCTTAAATTCTTAACCCGCTGGGAAACCGCGTATCAGAATGGAGGGAATCCGCTTTACACATTTTATATTCAAAAAAATGATCGCGGAGACTACGAATTGATTGATGAAGATGGAAACCTTGTATCTTTAAGCGTGGAAAGGGACAACACCTCTGTATTTTCCATCCCACTTTCCATGCTCTACCTGTATCATGACAAATATATAGCCTACAACCTCCTGTTTTGTCGGCGTATATTTAAGGATTGCTTAGAATGGTGCGGCGGAATCTACGAGGATTATAACCCGAAGGGAGAACTGGGAGTCATTCAGATACACCCATAAGGGAATCAGGCTGCCTGCTTGCTGCCCCATTGCTATTTTGCGGATGGGGCAGTGAGCAAATGGTTATATTGCAGTTAAACGAAGGTCATCCGAAATCAGGTATGCGCCATGGGGGGATTCCTGTAAATTGGAATTCAGAACAGATTGCGATGAACCGTTTCGGAAGCTGACAGCAGCAGGTTTCAAGTGCCAAAACGCCTGCATGAAATTCATAAAAGGACTTGCATTTGTCTACGCCATATGTTAAACTAAACCTGAAATTTGCCTTCAGTAATGCCTGAATAGATATACGGCAAAGGCTGGATGAAAACAGGCCCATGGGATACACATACGCCCGTTTCTAAATGCGAAAACATATGTAAAAATGGATCAGACGGTTGCTTCGAAAAAACTGAATATACGGATGATAAAGACCGGCATCCCGATCCTTGCGGAGTTGTTTTTTGTCAGCTTATTCCTTATGGCGGACACCGCTCTGCTGAAGTGGGCTGGGACAACAGCAATCGCTGCGGTCGGATTGACCGCAGAACCAATCAATCTGCTGGAATTTGCTTTTTGGGCATTGCAAACGGCGGTAATTTCGATTCTGGCAGGCTGCTTTGCCAATAAGCAAATTGACCAGTTGAAGAAATACTGCATTGCTTATCTGAAACTTTGTATGATTGCGGTGCTTGGAATCAGCATCGTTGTAATGGTACTGGCGCGGCCGTTCCTGACGCTGTTTGGCGGCAGCTATGAGACCTTGCCGGTTGCCGTTCCGTATCTTCGTGTTTCGCTGATATCTTTTATTTTCCGTCGCCTTTATAGCGCGATAACTGATATTTTGAAGGTGATTGATGCCCCGCAATGGTCATTCTCCATAAACACAGTATCGAATATAATCAATATTATATTAGATCCGCTCCTGATTTATGGCTTGGGACCATTTCCGCGGCTTGGCCCTGTCGGTGCTGCGATTGCAACCGCTATCGCCTGCTTTATTGGTTTTTTAAGCGCAATTATCATAATTGGGATTAAATTTCGGAAAATTGGGATAAAAATTGCATTAACCGATTGGTGTACCGCCCTTTATACAGAAACCCATCATATTCTTTCTACGGCGGTTCCTTTTATAGCAGAAAAAATCATGATCCGGCTGGGTGTTTTTCTGTCAATTCAACAAGTCGCCCGGCTAGGGGTCAGTTCCTTTGCCGCATATCGAATCCTTATCTCGATTCAAAATTTTGCGTATTTGATTTTCGAGGCAATTTCGACAACCGTGCTTATTTTTTTCAGCGGAGCATATGCAACCGCTGACCGGGCATCTGCACGGCAGGCTGCACGTTTTGGCCTTGCCTGCGGCCTGCTTTTTTCGGTATTATGCAGCATCGCGTTTGGATGCCTTCCTGAGCAGATGATCCGGATCTATTCTAAGGACATCCAGGTCATTTCATTAGGAATACCGATTCTGCGGTTTATTACCATTTATCAGCCATTTCAAGCGCTTGCGCTTGTGATTGCGAGCATGATGCGCGGCTGTGAGCTTGCACGTATCCCTTCTGCAGTCACCTCGGTTGGCATTGTGGCGATCCGCCCTCTGTTTGTGTATTTGCTCATCCCATATTGGGGCGTGGCAGGCGCGTGGATGGCAATCGCGATGGATGAAATCTTCCGATTTATCTTGTTGTTTATGTGCAGGAAGCGAATATTTAAGAAATTTGAAACAGAGTAAACGTGTTTTGCTGCAACCGGATGCAATGTTCTGCGTTACGGTTGATGATAGAATGATTTAAGAGCTTTCATGACAAGGGAGGAGCAAAAATGGCCCATTACGAAGTGGATATCGATTTGGCGAATCAGGCGAAAAAGGAAATGGCTGCGATTTTGGACACCGATAACCGTCAATTACTAAATGGGGTCGGTGCATTTTCTTCGCTGTACCATTTGGATCTCAGCGGGTATCAGGACCCTGTCCTGGTACTGAAAACAGAGGAGCCCGGCTCGAAACAGCTGCTTGCCATGCAGTATGACCGGATTGAAGGCGTCTGCCATGATATGATCAACCATTTGGTGAATGACTGCGTCGTTATGGGGGCAAAACCGTTAACCGTGCAGGATGCGATTATCTGCGGGAAGCTTGATAAGCAAATTATTACAAGGATTGTGAAAGCCCTGTCCAGTGCGTGCAAAGAAAACCATTGCATCCTGACCGGCGGCGAAACCTCCGAACAGCCCGGCGTGCTGGGGGAAAAGACATATATCCTGACCTCCAGCATCGTGGGCATCGTTGACCGGCGCGATATTATAGATGGCTCCGCGATCCGTGAAGGCGATATCGTCCTTTCTCTTGGCTCCAACGGCATTCACACAAACGGATATACCTTGGTCCGGGCACTCCTTCAAGCCCATCCGGAGCTGATGGAAAAGGAAGTAGACGGCCAGCCATTGCTTGACGCGGTTTTGAAACCGCATCGGGCATATTATCCGTTGCTGGAGGGCCTTTTCCCGCAGCATATCCTCCACGGGCTCGCGCACATTACAGGGGGCGGGATACGGGAAAACTTGAACCGCATTCTTCCACAATCGCTTGATGCGGAAATTGATTTATCGTCCTATTCCGTACCGGCGATTTTCAAAATCCTCCGGGATGCAGGTGGCCTGTCAGATGCTGAAATGCTGCGCACATTTAACCTCGGCGTCGGAATCGCAGCTGTGGTTGCTCCGGAAGATGTGGAACCGGTTGTGGAGCATTGCAAACAGCATGGGGTTCCGTGCGTGCCAATTGGACATATTACGTCCGGGAATCAAACAGTCCGTCTGAAAAATCAGCTTAGCTGGGACTGATTTTTTCATAACCTAATTTTGAGAAAAGGGTGACAGGTGTATCTGCCACCCTTTTCTTATGCGATGCAATCGCTTCCCTGTAGACTTCAAAATGGCGGGCTTTATAAAATGGCATCGGATATCATCCGATTTTCCCGCGAATCGTCGCGCGCAGCCAATTCTTATCGCGGCTTTCACCAGAAATTTGAACTACAACCTGATTGCCTATCATGAACTGGCTATCAGTGAACTGCTGGGCGTAACTGCAAACGACGGTGCAGCCGTCTGGCAGGCGGCAGAACACGCCTCCGGCATATTTGCCAGTAATGCTCGCCATGCGGCGGCTGCCGACCGGGTGTCGCAGGATTGCACCTTCATAAGGGTTTGGCTCTGCCAGCTTCACGGAAGCAGTCATGTGGTCGTCATCGAGGGCAATCACCACTGCCTGCAACTCTTGCCCAGGACGATAAATTTCGCGCAGGTCGCCGAGGTAGGAATAGCTCAGGCTATTCTGTGACAGAAGGAAATCGTAGCCATGCGCGGTTGCACGCAGACGTGTCGGGCCTACTGTAAGTACGGTGCAGGAGATCCGTTCTCCCTCTGCAAGACGCCGGACATTTTTCGCGTGCCGCCGGTTCATCACGGATGCTTCCGTGCGTGAGCCGATCGCACAGCCGCCCTCACGGTCAACTGCGGTGATGATGTAGTCCAGCTTTGCGCCCAGCATCGAGTTCAGGATAAAATCAGGATGCTCCGCACCATCTGACCAGACGAACGGCGCGGGAATCAGCACCTTCACGCGATAATCCACAATGACCAGGCAGCTCATTTCTGTGTCCGTCCATTCGTCGCCGCGCTGTTGCGGCAGCTTGATCTTGTCCACGCCGATCACCATGCCATTCAAAATAGAGTGTGAGCTGAACGACGCATAGATCGCATTCCATTCGTCCTGCTCACGCGGGGAGAGTTCGCGGTCAAGCTCTTTGAAATCGGTCTGGTAGAATGACTGGCGCGGCGCACGAATAGCGTTTGCGGATAAAGCCTGATTTTCGGCTTCGGGAATCATGGTAGTTTCGTTCATGTTGCAGTCTCCTTTACAATTTTCAAGTCACATTCGGTTTATGTTTTACGACGCATAATTTTTCGCCGCTGTAGTAGGCCAGCAGACACGGTCGCGACAGTTTCAGCGCAGAAATCTGCTGTTCAGCTTCCAACAGCAGCGCATAGACCGTTGGCAGTGAACCCGCCTCCGCAGAATGATTCGCAATCGCGCAGCAAACGCTAACCTCTGCTCCAATGGGCAAAGAAGCAACAGGCAGCTGCCGATCCTCGGTGACAGCGGTCAGCAGGAACGGTGCAGGCGCTTCGCGGATACGCGGCAGATTAGCCGGATACAGTCCGAGTAACAGCTCATTTGCCATCAGCCGCTGTGGGTCTGGCTTACTGCCGTCCAGCACAATCACGCCGTCCAAGCGGCGAACCAGCCCGGCAGTCTTCAGCTGACGCAGGATCGGCGCGACAGCGTTCTCGCTGACGCCAAAACGCTCCACCAGCAGATGCCATGCCTGCGCTTCGGTCACACAATGCAGCTGCCGCAGTTCCCGCAGGAAAAATTTCTGCGCCTCACTGAGCAAAAAAGTCCTCACGAGCTACCACCTCCCCGCAGGCTGTTCAGGTACGGGTCGAGCGCCATCCAGCTTTGGTGCTCCATCAGGCAGGAAAACAGCACTTTTGCGACGTAAACCAACGTATTTTTGCGTATCCCAGCCTGATTGCTGTGAACCCGGTCGAGCGCTTCCTGCACGATCTCGCTGTCCAGCCCATAGAGCCGCGACCGCACGTAGTCCTGCGGATAGCAGCATTTCCCGATGCGCACCTCATCGGCGTAGTACAGCCACGAGATGCAGCTGCACATGAGCTGGTGTTCGTCTTCCTCGAAGTCGCCGAGCTCGCAGCCGTCAAAAAGCAATTTCAGGCACTCCTCGTCCAACAGACGAACAGACTGATTCTCCGTATCACTCTTGTAAATATTTTTCCTGTAAGTATTACTTGGGTGCCATTTCGGCAGGTCTTGATGTGCTGTTTCGGCAGGTCTTGATATGCCATATTGGCAGGTCAAGACATCCACTTTCGGCAGGTCTTGCGCGGGCGCAGCAGTACCGTTCTGCGGCAAATCAGCCGATTCCGAGGGGATTTCAGCAGAAATATCTTCGTCCGCAGCTTCTTCGCCTTCCTCAAGACCTTCCATTTCGGCAGGTCTTGCAGGCTCATCACAGAAGGGCGCGGATTGGTAGGTCTGCGGTGTTTCATGCTCCACGTCGGCAAGATAAATGTGGTTCGGCAGGCCACGCCCGCGCCGCTGCTCCCAGATTAGATTCGCGTCCTGCAATTCCTTGAAGCTGGCGATCGCGCGTTTGTAGCTGACCTGCATCTCTTCAGCGAGTTCCTCCCGGGTAAAAATGACGTAGACCTCATCCTGCTCGGAAACCCAGCCATTCCGCTGGGACAGCTGGTAGCGGTTAAGCAGGAAGGTGTAGGCGACTTTCGCATACACGCTCAAGCCGGAATATTTTTGCTCTGCAAACAGCCAGCGCGGCATTTGCAGGTGGAAAAACGAAACGATCTGCGACCGCTTCATCAGCGGGAAATTCGGTGCATTCATTTGGTGTAACCCTCCTCATGATGTCAAAGTTTTTCTTTATCGTACCGCGCTGGTGCGGACACCGTCTTGTGACACGTGTCCAGAAATCATGTCCGGTCGATCGGCTGGAAGCCGTTCAGAAATTCGTCGAGTTCGTCCTCCTCTGCGTCCGAGGTGGAAATCGTCTGCATTGCGAATGCGTCCATGATATCACAGGCAGGGGGATTTGGCGTCTCGTTGAGCGGCGCAGCAGCAAGCGGTGTCCAAGACGGTTCTGGTGCAGACGCTTGCGGTGTAGCCATGTCTTGCACTGGCTGATAGTTGCTGATAACGACCGGACGCATCTTCTCATTTTCCGGAAGCTCCTCCGGCGTGATCTTGTACAGCTCCATGGTTTTTTCACCGCGCATCATGACCAGCACTTGCTTCGGGTCCTGGCGGAGCACTTCGTCTGGTAGCTTCAGCGCACGCTGCACGTTGCTGCGCGTCTGTGAGTAAGGGCGCGTTGAAGTATAGATCGGCGAAAACAGTGGCATAAGCGGCATCTGGTTATTGGTCACGCGGATGGTCGTCATGCCGCATTTTTTCGATACGAAGTCAGCGGTCATCTGATCGTTGCAGCCGAGGAAAATCGTGGTGTCGCAGTTGCCCGCTAGCTCCTCCCACTCGTGACGTGGATAGAAGTCGGCGAGCTGCGCAATCGACTGGACAATCAGCTGGCAATTCATCTGATAGCCGCGCACGACGGAAAGGGTGCGCTTGAAGTCGTTCAGTTTGCCGATGTTACAAAATTCGTCCAAGCAGAAGTTGACCGGAACCGGCAACCGTCCACGGTCGCCATGCCGCCGCGCGAAGTCCTCCAGCCGAGCAAATAGCATCGTGAAGAACAGTGAACTGAGGAACGCGTAAGTGCTGTCCTGCGCGGACAGAATGCAAAAATATGCACACGGCTTCTGTCCGGGCAGTGTCAGGTCGATCGTGTTGCCTGAGGTGATTCGTTGTACCTTTTCATGCTGGAACACGCTCAGGCGGTTGCCCAGACCAATCGCCACGTTACCACGAACGTTCTCCTTTGCCTGCAAGAACAGTCCAAAGGGAGCACGTGCCGGGTGGGAGATCGGCAGCTGCCGCAGCAGCCCGTCAAGCACGTCGATGCTCTGCGTGGAAAGCAGCTGGAATACCACCGACAAACTGCGCTCCTCAATCGGCAGAAGGTTCCCCCGAGAATCACTGAGGTTCTGCACGTAGAACAGAAGCGCGGTCAGCAGGTTCAGCTCCGCTTTTGACCAAAAGTCCCCGGCCTCCTTTTCGTTGGAAGTGTTGGTGATGATCGTGTTGGAAATCGACTGCACCAGCGTTGGGTCGTGATCGGCGTCTCCAAGGCAGTTCCAGCAGTCAGAAAACTCCATGTCCAGCAGATTAAACACGCGTACCTCATAGCCTGCGTCGGTCAGGTATCCGCTCATGGATTCAAAGAGTTCCGACTTCGGGTCAGTCACAACAAGGCTCTCTCGACGTTTGACACACTGCAAGATGAAGGGCTTCACGAAGCCACGGCTTTTGCCAGTGCCGGGTGCGCCGATAATCAAAATGTTGTCGTTGAAGCCGCCGCGCGACCTCGACGCGATGTAGTCCGCATATTTATCATCGTCGGTTTCCTTCATCTTGTGTTTGCCGTAAATCGTGCCTTGCAGGTCCGCCGCCGCACCGATTTCAAGCAGCGCACCCATTTCTTTTTTCGTCATGAAGGTTGCTGTCCCGTGCGTGCCTTCCGGCAGGATGTCAAAGCCGCGCTTGTCCTGCACCGCCTTGTAGCCGGAAAAGATGTTGTAGCCCTTTTTCGTAATCAAGCAGATTAGCAGGACGGAAACCGCCGTTGTCGCCAAGCCGGTCGGCGAAAATACGGCGATAAAATTCAGGATGGGGTTTGCTACCCAGATTGTAGGCGGCGCGTTGCCCTCCATGGAGAAAGTCGTCTGAATTCCAAGCCGGATGGAATTGATGAACATTCCATAGAAATACCAGCCGACCACGCCGAGCACAATGTAGGTCGGGAGCTTCGCGCGGTTCTGATCATACCAACGTCCAAATCGCTTGATGACACGGCTTTCCAAGAGCGCGAGCAGTTCAGAAGGGCGTTTCATGGCGCACCTCCCATCCGGTAAAGCTGTTCAAGCACCGCAGGTGTGAGCACCGTGACCTCGCAGCCCTCCGACCGCAGCACATGGCGGAGGAAAATATCCTGCCCGCGCAGTGCACACAAAATCAGTTGCCTGTATCGGCCTGCGCGAGCCTGCCGCGCTGCGAGTACGGTCTCCTTCAGGTTCATATCCATACCATACCGCACAGGTAGGTTTACCGCGTTCCGGTGCGCGTGACAGTGCTGCACTGTGCCGTCGGTCAGCTGGAAAATTTGGTTGAGCCGCGCCGGGTAGTCCGGCGTTTGCAGGATGCGGAGCTGTTCGACGCCTACGTTTGTAGTCGGTAACAGTAGGCATTCACAAGGCGCGGTTTGGTAGAGTGCGGCATAAGGTTTCTTCTCGCGACGGGACTTCCGCTCAAGCGAATACTGCTGATTCAGAATTGACCAGATACCGCTATAAGAATCACCGCAAAAGATGATGCCATAATTCTTACAATTTGCACCCAGCGCAAGCCGCGCCAGACTGTCGATTTCCCGCTCCGGCGTCAGAATGTGGTCACCCTCAGTAACCCAGTAAACCGCAAAGAGTTTCGTGTGGAGGCGGAGCAGCCCCATAAGCTGACTGCTGCCAAGAACGTTCTGCCCTTTGCGTGCGCGGAGCGAAAGCGCCGGAAGATAACCGGATTCCTCGCGAAGCTGCGTGAGTGATTCAAGGAACGGGCTGATGGCGGCGGCAAGCATGGTAGACGCAACCGCCGCGTGCTCGAAGCGCCTGCCGACCCTCTGCGTGTGCTGGTCGGCAAGATAGGAGAAGCCATGCTCCCGCAAAAGCTCGTAACCCTGTGGAGAAAGCCGCCAGCCGAAAGTCGCGTTGTAGGGGCGGATGTAGCCCTGCATCTGCCCTTGTGCCATGATGGATTCGGTGAAAATCGTGCTATTGAATTCGTTCGCGGTGTGTGCGCTGACGTTTCGGCACACCGCCAGAAGCCGGTACGCGACCGGGATGTTTTGTGTTGGTGCCATTTTCATTTGATCTCCTTCCCTCAAGAATAGCTTCGGGGCAGCCAGAAGGACGCGGTAATGCGGGCTTTGAGGTCAGCGGAAATTGCGCTTTTGGGAACTTTTTACCGCGCTCAAACATCAATTTTCGCTCCAAACCCTTGACCGCCCCGATCAGAATGGGACGGTAATTTTCACTCGGTTTACCGCCCCGATTTGTAAAATACCGTCCCATTTTGCAGTCCGATACCGTCCCATTTTCAAAATGGGACGGTAAGGAATTTCAGCAGGTCATCGACCGGCAGGACGGTGATCTCGCAACCCTTTTGCTCCCGCTGCTCGGTGCGCAGCAGGAGGGTCACGGTCATGCCGTCGTCGTCCTCAAACAGCGTGCCTTTCATGGCATTCGTGACGCATTTCCAGTCCTTATTGTCTGGATCAAAGACGTTATCGCGTCCACGCGCCACGCAATCCGTGATTACCACCGCTGCGCGGTCAAACCACGGCAATGTCGTACCGCTATCCCGCAGATTTTTAAGCAGCAGTAAAATTGTGTTACCGATATAACCGCTCGGCTGGCGGCGGCTGCTCACCAGCGGCGCGGAAAGCCACAGCCGTACCCAACCGGAAGCGTCAATAGTTGCTGTTTCTTCCACGTGCTGCATGGTTGGCGTGAACAGTGGATCAGTCCGACGCTGAGGGTATATCGTCATTTTCCGGCGCAGCAGAATGACCGCGTTTTCCAGCGTTTCAAGCGATTGCTCCAGCTCCGCACGCGAATCGCAAGGGTACAGGTCAAGTAATTCCCGCAGTCTCGGCGGCATGAGCTTCATCTCCTTTTTCTAATTTTTCGAGAGTGGCGCGGTGACGCATCCGCTCTAAGTCGCGCCGGTCAGTCGTGATCAAATCGTGCTCCTTTTTTGAGGCGTGGACGTTCACACCAATGCGGGTTTTGCCTGCGCAAAGCAGCGCTTGACCACGCTCAAAACCTCGGTAGGAGTCGAATTCTTCATCGGTCAAGCCAAGGCTGTCCTTGATGTAATGCGCCTCGTTTTCCTCGGTTGGCAGCGCGATTTTCAGACGGCAGGCGTTGATGATGCCGCGCCCGTAGCGTCCATCTTCGAGTGCAAAATAGTCGCTCAAGTCCTGCGTTGCGCCGATGGCAATGCCGCCGTAGCCGCGGATGATCTTGAAGATTTCCAGTACAAAGTCCGCTGCCAGCATATTTGAGCCTGCGCCGATCAGCGACCACAGCTCGTCCAGAATCATAATCTTTCGCTCCGAGCGGTCTTGCTTGCAGCGATCCCAGCAGAACGAAGTTGCGAGGAACATTCCCAGCGGAAGCAGGTCCTTGCCGATCTCGGAAATGTCGATCACGGTGTACTTGTTGCTGAGCTGCACGTTGGTCTGCCCGCCGAGCTGGTGCGCCGAACCAGAGACGAACCGCGTCAGCACCAGAGCAAGCGGTTTGCTTTCTTCTCGCTCAATCAGTACGTCGTACAGGTCTTTCAAAATCGGCATGGGTTTCATCTTACCATCTGCCCAAACGATACTTTCATTGTCGTAATTGATACCGAAACGCGCGTAGCACTCGACCAGCGAAACGTCGAGCAGATTGCGCTGCTCCACAGTCATTTCCGGCATGAGCAGTGAGTAAAAAATATGGATTTGTGATATCTTGTCAGCGAGCAGGGAATCCTTGCTTTCGCCTTCAGGATTCAGTGCAGTGCGCCGGATTTCAAGGATGTTGATGCAGTCCCCGGAGGAAGGGGAGAGCTTGATGTACTTCCCGCCGATGGCTTCGCAGGCGATACGGTACTCATGCCCTTTCAGCGGCGCGATGATGAACGTCGGGACGTTCTGCTGGCGATAGCGCATCGCGACCAGCTGGAGCAAGTAGGTCTTGCCCGCGCCGCTCATGCCCATGATGGAAATGTTGCCGTTCGAGTATTTGGACGAATCGAACACGTCCACCATGCACACATTTCCGGTGTGCTGGTTGATGCCTAAAAAGATGCCAGTCTCATCGAAAATGTCGTAGGACGAGAACGGGAACGCCGACGCTGCACTCATCGTCAGCACGTTGCGGCGTGCCTTGCGTTCGATATCGGGATGCAGCTTCACCACCGGCAGGAAGGAACAGAACGCCTCGCCCTGTTGGTAGTCACAGCGTTTGCACACCATGTCCTGCGACACGCAAAGCCGCTCCACGTCCGCGACCCGTTGCTCCAGCAAGGCGGGGTCATCCGCCGTGACTTCGATCAGCGTGTACATAAAATAGAAGTCCTCATTGTAACGGTTCATACCTTCTTTGAGGTACGCGCCTGCCGCAATCGCGCTGCCGAGTTCCTCATAATCAGAGCGGGTGTCGCCGATCTCGCGCATCCGAGAACGGCTCCACATGGTCGATTGCACGACTTTCGGGAGTATCTTGTCGCGCTGCTGGCGGCGCAGGGTAAAGCTCACACTCACCCCGTCTCCGCCCAGCGCGGACAGCCAACCGTTGCCGACCAGTGTTTGATATCCATACCCTGCGACGTATAAATATGCGTGACAAACGCCGTCCATTTCGAGCCGGTCACGCGCGGTCAGGTCAACCGAAGCCGGGCAAATCAAGTCCATCACGGACGGCTGACCCTGTTCGAGCGTGACTTCCGGTGCAGTGCTGCGCCGCTTCCATTTGGGTTTCGGCAGGGAAAAGGCGCGGCGCTTTTTTCGCTCCTTCGGTTCGGTATCATCTGCCGGTTCCGTGGGTTTACTGGGTTCCGGCGGCACGGTTTTCTTCACGCTGCCAGCCCGGCTCTGCGACAGCTCTTCGACCTGCCCACGGCTGAATTTTGCCTTACGCCCCATGCGTTTCGCCTCCTTTTTCGCCGTGTACTGCGGACAGCATCGTCCGGAAGTACAGCGGGATTTTTTCGAGTTTGCTGGTCTTTTTGCAGAGCAGCCCGAACACCGTCTCTACCACGAAGTTATCGGAATAGTCGGGCTGCACGATGGT
The DNA here is from genome assembly GCA_009911355.1 of Clostridiaceae bacterium. GTDB lineage: Bacteria > Bacillota > Clostridia > Oscillospirales > Butyricicoccaceae > QXXE01. The sequence continues at coordinate 151,659 of QXXE01000001.1, forward strand.
CAGGCCGCAGCGGGAAAGGTACTGCCGCGCGGTGGTTTCCACGTCATAGAGTGCGTCCGCGACCGCCGCGAAGCCGTCGCCGTGCAGCGGCATGGACGGCTCGTAACGGAACACGAGAAAAAAGCGTGTGCTGAGCGCCCCGTTTGACGCACGGAAATGCACCTCACGGATGTTATCTTCAATCATCGCGCGGCAGGCTTCCTCACGTTCGGTGTCGTAAAATTCCCACATCCGGCTTTCGTAAGCCGTCACGTCAGTTTCGCGCGTGATGCAGAGGATTTGCAGCTCATCCGGCGCAATTTTGAGGTAATTCGCGAAATAGCCGACGATTCGGCTTTGTTCTGCGTCCGAGAGATACAGAAAATTGATGGGCAGGATTTCGAGCAGCTTGACATAATCACCATTTTCCGTGATAAGGACACCCTCTTGGATGTCCTTGATCGGAAGCCAGCTCGTGACGCTGCCTGGGTGATGGTCGGTGCGCACGTCCGTTTTGGGCTGCTGCGCACCGAAAATCAGTTCTTTCAGGTTCATTTGATGGGATCACCTCGGTAAATCAGGATACGGCGCGACCGCCGCCAGTGGATGTAAATGCGCAAAAACCGGGTCAGTGAATCATCCCGGATACCGATCAGCGCGAACCCGCCGACCGGTACCAGCAGGAACAGCGATAACACGATTTTTGCGGTAACGGAAACCGGAAGAACGTTCGCGAGCAGGATGCAAAGCCCCAGCACAGGGGCGCATAAGATCACGGCTTCGACGCCGTTCCGCATCTCGAACAGACCGAACAAGCGTCCTGCATCGGTGTAGTTTGCCGGGATATGATAGCTTGTACGGTTCAACTCTGCACCTCCTGTACGGTTTCAAAAAGTTTATCTTTGGTGCCGCTGAAATCGAACAGCGCCACATCTGCCATGCGCTGCTGCTTCATCAGCACGAGTTCCATTGCCGCGTAAAGCAGCTCGCGGGCGCGGGGAGTTAAGTCTTTCTGCCCGAGTTCGAGTGCGCTCAGGTACTGCACCGAAGTGTTTGCCGCCTCCGCGAGCGTTTCCAGCGAAATATTGTACTTCTTACGGAAATTTCGGTACGCCAGCACCGTGTTTTCTGCTTTTTCCCTCATCATTTCCACCTCCTTATCCGAGTGCCCAGAAGGGGCCGCCGCTTCCTGCGCGTTTGTTGCACTCCGCGAGGAAAATGCCGACGTCCCACTCCTTTTCGCTGTTTTTGTAGCTGGCGGGGTCGGCGACGAGGATTTTCCCCGCGTCGGTGATCCCGCGCAGCACGATAAAATGCCCGCCAGTCGTGAAGTGTCCTTTGGACATGATCGCAACGACCAGTTTGCCGTCTTGTAGCGCCTTGACTAGCTTGTTTTTGTCCTGCCCGAGTCCCGTGCAGGGTACGCCGAACGCCTCCGCTGCGCCGGGAATCAGCGTGTGATAACTGCCGTTACCCTCACAGCGGTAGCCGTGCTTGTACGCCCAATCGCACATCTCGCCGGGGTTGATTGTCGTGCTGGTCAGTGTTGAAATTACGATGGACATACAGCTCGGGCCACAGCCGGACGAGCGCACCGTGCCTGCTTTGCCGTAGGGGAGCGATCCCCAGCGTGAATCACCTTGGTTGAAGTAAACCACGTCGCGCGAGTTCCCACGCCCGGTGAACACGATATCGGAGTAGTCAAAATCGCTGCCGTCCGGGACGCTGCCAGAGGGTGCGTTGTACTCACCGTCCGCCATGAAGCTGTAAATAAGCGTCGCCCATTGTCGCTGTTGTTCGGTGAAATTCAGTTTGTCCATCAGCGCGTCGGGAGAGCAGTCCGCAACCTTTAATATGTAGCCTTTGAGAACTTGGCTGACATTGCCGTTTTCGTCCTCAACATCTTCATACTGCGGCAAAAGCGAGTACGTGAGCTTCGCCTGCATCAGCGTTACCGCTTCGTCATACGTGATTTCTCCTGCTTCCTGCGCGTGCGCGACTGACGCAATCGCGATCAGCCAGTAATCGTTCGTATTCCCGAGCTCTTTCTCGGTCGAGAGAATCGTTTTATCCGTCAGAGATGCAGAAATCCGGTCGATTGCCGCATCTTCAAGACTGCGCTGGGAACCCCATAATGCTCCCAGCGCACCCGCCTGCTGGGTCATGAGCGATACGTCTGAAAAGCTCGCTCCCTCGTAACCGAACAGAAAACAAGGGAGCGTTAGGAAGATCAGAAGTGGCAAGCCGAGCAACAGTACCGCCAGCGCGACAGCCAGCTTTGCAAGGAATGGCGCGGCTTCCGCAGCGGCGGCGAACAATGCTCCATGCAGACCACCAGTCAGTGCGCCATGCGCGATATGTACGGCAGCGCCGCCAGCCCTTGCCGCGCTGATTTGTGAACGATCGTCACGGCTTTCATACATCGCGTTTACCTCCCTTCCTTCGCTTTTGCGGCGGGCGTTTCACTTCGGGACGCTCGCCATTTTCGTAGCGTGGCATTTCGCGGAACTTTGTTTTCGGTGGGCGCATGGGCTGGCGGCGTGTGGCAGATTCTCGTCCGCGATACTGTGGCGGCAGCAGTTCCCATGTGTCCACATCCTCAATATCAGAATCGTATTTCGGTGAGGATTTCACTGTCTGCACTTCCGGAACGGTTTGTTTTTTCGACTGCGCATCGGCGTGCCTGCTCGCCTGCGTCGGAACTGCACGCACCTCATGAGGTGCTATGCTTTCCGGTGCTTGCTGGGCGGTAGTGACCGGTTGAGTAGCTTGCGGTTGCTGTGTGCCAGCGGTCGGTTGAGCAGCTTGTGGCTGCCGCGCACCAGCGGTTGGCTGTGCAGCCTGCGATCGTCCTTGCGCACGCGGTTGCTGCTCCGGAGAGACGGCGGCACGTGATTTGTCGGCGTTCGTCTTTTGCGGGCGATTACCCTGCATCGGTGGACGCTGTGGCGGCGCGACCGTCTGCTCCGCTGTTCTTGTCTGCGATGCGTTCGCCCGAGCTGGACGCTGCGCGACTGGCGCGGCAACGCTCGGCTGGGGGTTAGCTGCGGTCGCGTTCGGGACTTGCGTTTTTCCGGGAGCAGCAGGTGCGTTAGTCGGTGCAGCAGCCATAGGCGATGCCTGCGGATGCCCAGATGCCGCGCCTACCGGTGGTTTGCCGGGAGTTACGCCATTCGGAATCACTGGAGTAGATGCTGCGCGTTCTGGCGTTGTTCCCGAAGCAGCCGAAACGGTTGAACGGTTCGGTTGTGTCCCAGCGTGCGGTTCGTGGTGTATGGCGTTCGTACCTGGCTGCTTTGCTGTGGCAGGGTTCGGTGTGACCTGCGCGGCCTGTCCTGCAACGGGAGCTGCTACGGCGGGTGATGCTGCCGGGCGGCTTGGGTTCGTCTCTGTATGCGGTGCAGAACGCACAGCATCCACCTCACGCGGCGTTGCAGCCGTTGGATTCGGCGAAACTTGTGTGGATTGCCCTGTTATGGGCTGCACAGCTGCCGGATTGGGTGAAATCTGTGCGGTTTCGCTTGCATTTGGCTGCGCTACGGTTGTATTTTGCAGATTTTGCGACAAAACTGTCTGCGACGAAAGCTCTGGAGCCGAAGGGGCTGCGGCAGGACGCGGTTCACGTGGCTGTGCAGCAGCCGGGTTCGATGGGGTAGACGTAGAAGCGCTTCCGTTGCTCTGCAAAGGCGAACTTTGCTGTGGCTCTGACGCGACAAAACGGTCTGTCTTGGCATTTTTCGGCGCGGATGGCGTTGCCACAGGCGCTTGCCCTCGTGCAGAGGTGGGCACGGCTTCCATCGGCGGCGGAGTGGGGTGCGGGGGATTCGGCGGAATAGGGGATACCTGACGGGCTACGCCTTCCGCCTGAGCACTGTTATATGTCGCCTCATTGGTGACATTTGAATGTGCCGAAGCCTGCGTTGTAGCGGAGGTTTGGCTGCGCTGACCTGCTGACGATTTCTGCGCAGCCGCCGCCGAAGCATTTCTTCCGCCGGCTTGCGCCGCTTTGCTCTGCTGGGACTGCTTTTGCCCGTCTGCGCGAGAAGTGCCAGCCGGATTCTCAGCGGTTCGTGCGGTTTGCGCCGTATTACCGGAAGCCTGCTGGCGGTTTGGATTTGCGCCAGCAAAGGCAGGCCGTGACCGACCGGTTGTCGTTTGGCGAGCAGCAGATCCACGTGCTGAGCCGTGATTGAAGTCCGAACCACCACGCGAAGATGCCGCCGACTGATGGATTGCGCCGCCAATCGAGCGCATGACCGCCATTGTGAGGAATCCCGGCAGACGGCTGCCCAGTGCGTCACCTGTCATGGCAGGATTCAGCCCAATTCGTGTGATAATACCGTCAAGGTGACGCGCGGTTTTCGCGATTCCTACAATCAGCATTGCCCACGGGATGATTGCTGTGCCGTTCGCGGAGACCGCGAGTGCCGCTAAGATAAACTTCATAAAGATAAGGTTTAGTGGCATCAGGATGCACATACTCGCGAACATCCGCGCCCAGCCGGTGAAGATATCATGCGTGCTTTTGCTGCCGCCGCAGCCGAACGCCAGCGGAGCGCCCAGCACCAGCATGACCAGCACCACATAGCGCTCCGCGACCTCCAGACAGAGCCGGAAAACTTGCCAGAAAATCACCAGATTTAAGATGATAACTACCAGCCAACCCGCGTTCGGCAGCGCTCCGAGACTTTGCTCACTGAGCGGCGTGAACGTGACAGCGTCCGGTACCTTCAGCATGTCCATGACGGTTCGGGTCATGGTCAGCCCTGTTTCGCAGATCGGTCGGCTCCCGACCAGCAGGAAGCTGAACAGGAATGTCCGCGTGAACAGCGTTTGGGGTTCCTCGCCCTCCACGCCGATACCGCTCAGCATCGAGCGTACCGCTTGAAACACGAGGTTCCCCATCAGCAGCGCCCAGCCGACTGCAATCAGGATGGTTGTCATTTCGTCGAAAATCGGGATTTTCGTCTTGAAATAGGTCAAATCGGCTGTGAAAAATTCGAGCAGCTTGTCCAGAAAAAACTCGACCATTTCAAGGAAAAGTGTCGAGAGCCACTCGAACAGCCCTTTTATAATGAGCTCAAGAATGCTGCTGCCTCCTTCCCGATTTCAGCCGTGTCCTGCATCCCCATGCCGCTGAACAGCGGGGTCACGTAAGCGATGAACGCGCCGATGCCGTTGATGATCGCCCACGCGATCCAGATGCGGCGCAGCCAGTCCCACGCCTGATCGACCTTGTGCTGGTTGTTGGACATCTTCGCGCCGATAACCGCGATCGAGGACATCAGGCCCGCCAAAATCGTGCTGATTCCGGCGATGTGGTTGTATAGGTCAATGATGATTTTGTGTGCGGCTGCCCACAGATCGTCGATGTTCGCAGCGAACGCCATGGGCATAAAAAATGCGCCGACCAACAGCAGGATCAGCGCCAGACGATAGATTTTCATCGCGTGATTGACATATTTGTCAAATGTAGTTTGTGTGGTCTGGTTGTTCAAACAAATACCTCCTAAAAAACGGTCGCCAGGGAAATGGCGAAAAGATGAATTTTATGTAAACGCCGCCCTTGCGTCGGCGAGAATTTTCTGGTATACTTAAAGAACAATGTTGGATAATAAATAATTATCCCTTAATGCGTTTAGCAGCTTATTTTCACTTAACCGCTCATCAATGCTTT
>QXXE01000204.1 GCA_009911355.1 Clostridiaceae bacterium
ATACTATGAATCTCTGGATGCTGCTTAGGCATTGATATCCTTGTAAAAAAAGTGTCAACCAATATTGACAATATCATCCACCAGCGTGTTCATATTCCTGTCCTCCGCTGGCCCCTCAAAAATGATATAGGCAATCAGGGCGCAGTACAGGAGCGTTTCAGATTTCGTCCAAAACGGATCTCCCTCCTTGCCCTCGCCCTTGGTGTTGGAGATAAGGGCATTGACGAATTTCAGGATGTCCGCCTCGTTGCGGATATAGGCCAGGGGGTTATAGTGCATAGAGCGGGAAAAATCAATGCTGTTGAAAACCTTGATTTTGTACCCCTTTTTCCTCTGGAGAAAATAGCCCACCTGGGACAGCACCCCGCCCTTGGGGTCTACCACCACATAGGAGCTGTGGGCCTGGAGCAGTTGGGGGGTGAGCCAGAAGCGGGTTTTGCCGGAGCCGCTGGAGCCGATGACACAGGCGTTGAGGTTCCGGGCGTTGGCCGGGTTCTTGGGCTGGGTGTTGGTGGTGAGAAATTCCGTTTTAGTGAGAATGACGTTATTTTCAAACTTGGGATCGGCAAAAGGGGCAATATCTTTTGGCCCGCCCCAACGGGCCGATCCATACTCCGCATCCGGGCGGAATTTCTTGGCCTTTTTCGCCTTGCAGTAAATCAGAAGCCGGATGCCAGCCGCCCCCGCGATGCCTACCAGCCAGTCAAAGGAGTTCAGCCCTGGCGCGAAGTCGGCAAAGGCTGGGCCGAGGGCCGCCGTCATCCCCACCAGCTTGTGCGCCAAATCCGTCCCAGCCGCCAGACGGTAGGCCGTCCCCGCTTTCAGACAGGCCCACAGAACGAATAGATAGGGGATATTGGGTAAAATGTACTTGCGGATATTATCTTTCCTCACGCTCCGCCTCCTTTGTCCGCTCCTTTTGCCGGGGCTGATCGCGTACCAGCTCCTGGGCGCGTTTGAGCTGTTCCCGGAGGGGGATGTGCCGATCCCGGCCCCGGTTCATCATCCGGCGGGAATATTCCGAAAAACAGCCCGTGATGGCGTCCGCCTGTTTCGCCTTGAACAACAGCAGGTATTTACCCTTTTCCACCCGCTTGATGGCGTAGTCCACCCCCCAGCGCCGGGCCACCCGGCCAAAGTCTTTCACACGCCCCGGCAGGTCGATGGCGCTGGCCTCCCCGCCGTGGCGCAGTAACTGCTTTACCGTCTGCTTGCCCTGGGGCGCTTGGGCCTTGCGGATTTTCCTGGCCACCTCCCCCAGCGCGTAGGCCAGCCCCCGCGCCGTCAGCTTGCTGGCCCGGACGGAGATTGCGATGGTGCTGCGGGAAATTTCTTCATCTATCATTCAAACGCCCCCTTTTCGTCGTCGCAAAGTCCGCTCTACTCCGTTTCCGCCTTTGGCGAAAACTGCGCACGCTCCCTTGCTCCTCCTCTCCCCACAAAGTCTTACGACTTTGCGGGGCGCCCCATAGCGCACCTCTGGCCAGGATGACCAGAAGCTACCTGTCATCCCGGCTGACGGATAGCCGCTGTTTCCCCTCGTTCAGTGCGGAGCGGTCAATCACCTCCTGATAGGCCGCCATCTGCTCCCGGATATTGAGCTGGGGATAGGCAAATACCCGATGCTCCGGGGGTATGTCCTCTATGCCCTGGTAATGCTCCACAAAGGAGCCGTGGTTGCTCATGACATAGCCGCCGGGGGCGAAGTGGCCGCCCTCGTTGATCCGCACGTCCCGCCCGTATGCCTCGTAGTCGATGTAGTCAATCAAATGCTCCGGCACTTGGACAGCTTCAAATTCCTGAATATACAGGCGGCCCAGGGCTTCCTCGCTGTCAACATCGGGGTAAAAATCATAGTTGTCCAGATTTTGCGTCAGATTGATTAAATCCTTGACGCTCCCCGTGTACTCCCCGCTGTCCATCACGGCCTCCAGCTTCGCCAGCGCGTCACCGTCCATGCCGGACAGCAGGTGGGCCAGATGGTTCAGCTCGTCAATGCTTTCATACTCGCCCAGGTGGTCATACAGGCCCAGGATGTCGCTTTCAAAATCGGTAATGAAAATTTCCTCATACCGAACGCCGTCCACCCCGATGCGCTTCAACAGGGCTTGCACGTCCTCGGTGGTGGTGGGGAAGTTCAGGGGCGCACCTACCAGACGGCCCTCGTTGTATTTCCCCAGGTTGGTTACATAGGCTTCAAGGATTTTACCCTCCATATCAGCGCCTCCTGTGGCCCTGGCCCTTGACGGTGAGGATGCCCTCTAACGTGGTGGCGGTGATCCCCAGCCGCTGGGCGGTGGCGATGTCGTTTTTCATTTCCTCGGTGACGGGGCCGCCGCACACCACCAGGACGCGGGAGCGCCGGAGCAGGTCGCGGCCCATGTCGATGCCGCTCTTATGCTCCTCCGGCACAGCGTCATTGAGGAACAGGGGCAGATACAGCTTGGGGCAGATGGGGGAAAAGCCAGCGTCATACACGGCCCGGCAATACTTGGCCGCCTGTTCCGTGGTTTCGCAGGAATCGCCGCGCCATGCGGCGGTCACATAGGCGAGGGGTCGCTTTGATATTGTCAATATTGGTTGACACTTTTTTTACAAGGATATCAATGCCTAAGCAGCATCCAGAGATTCATAG
>QXXE01000205.1 GCA_009911355.1 Clostridiaceae bacterium
AATCCATTATACCAGCTTTTTTCGTAAGAAGCAACCGCCGTTGTCGCCGAAATGCTTTCCGCGTCCTGCGAGCTTGTAGAGTCTCCATGCTGCGCCCAATCTGGTTGCCGTTCGGGTCATAGAAATACAGCGTTTTCGCGGTTTCATCCGTCGATGTTTTGGTATCCTCCAACAGACGGTTGTTCTTATCGTAGCTGTACGCAACCGTGTAAGTGTCCGTGCCCGCAGCGGTTAGCGTTGACCGGTTGTTGAAGTCGTCGAAGGTGTACATGTAGGTTGCAGTAATCCCTGTATACCAGACAATGTATCTAATTTCTTGCCCGCTTTCAAATAAAAATCTTTATACAAGCCGATTGGGCAACATCGCTATTTGCCGAAAACAGCTAAAAAGTGCCCGCAGAATTATATCTGCAGACACTTTTTATAATTTAAGTGAATGTTAGTGAAAATATTGAATTTTAAATTCAAGTCGCTATTAAGTCATTCTAAATCATTTGAGATACTAGATGCCCTCTCCTCTTTCTCTTTATTCTCAACGCGCATCCAACATACAATTGAGTAGATAATCATTGGAATAAAAATCCCAAAAGCTTCACTACATACAACGATTTGGACAATCATCAAATATGATTCCTTTGTGTACCAAATGTTGATTCCGAAATATGATAGCAGAAAGCCTGTCCAAGATACATAAGTAGTGATCCCGCCAATAAATCCGCACACGCTAAATTTCCCTAAACGATTTCGGCTCATACTAAATAATTCCTGCATCCATTCCGGTGGCTCGATGGTATGTTTGGCATGACAGCCTGATAAAATCGAACTCACGATAGAGAAAATATAGAACAGTATAACGAACTCTATCAAACCAGCATTTGTTATGAGTGTTTTAAACATCAATCAGATCACCTTAATCCTGAGCCTTCCAATTCAAACGTTCTCTAAACGGCTCTTTTCTCCCCGAAATTGAAAATGCTTTATCGAAGCGAAATAAAGAGAAATCTTGTGTTTGTTGAAAGGTCACGTCAATATATTCTATCCAAAGCATTAACATCCCGGGGGAAATCGCCTGTTTTTCGTAAGAGCCTCTATAAAAAGAACGCCCATTAAAAGTTAATTTCTCTTTTTTTAGCAATCCCACTTGAATATTATCTTTCATCATAGAAATACTTCCGTTGCTGTGATAAAATAATTCATGTATACTGTCGTTTTCCCAAAAAAGCGTTTGTGTATAAAATCTTGTATATACGCTTTTTCCAACGTGCATACCATTAATATACATTTCATAGCAACATCGAAAATCACCAATCGGCAAATATGAAAGCACATTTTTGAATTTGTTCTCTTGGCGTAATATCCATCTTGAATTCAAATCCTGATCTATAACTTCCAAATACCGGGTAGAGATGCCACGTATACGATTCGCTATACCTGAAAGTTGTGGATGCGTATCAGATGTAAAATAAAGCTGAGTAGGCGTAGCCAGTCTTTGAACGTCAATATCCATTCTTATGACCATCCCTTTCTGCTGCACGCTAAATCACCAACGGGAGATAAAACCCTCTCGATTTATATAACACAGCACGATATGATAATCCCAGAATCGTTGCGTCCCGGCATACTGAATATATTTACGCAGATTGCGCTAGGGCAACCATATTATATCTATTTTGTGAAATGTTATCTTTTATTTGCCGGCAAACTCTTATTATGAAGTTTTTCTATTCCCCAGCATACGATTGTGTATATTGCTAATGGTAAAAAAATCAAAATGATTTCTGCAAATATGATATGTTTTGTTGCAGCAGCATATTGTTTTGCCGAATAAAAAACATCTATACCGAAATAAGAAATCCAAAATGCTGGCCACGTTATATAAGTAACACTTCCCCAGATTATTCCGCAAATACTGAATTTCCCATGGCAGTTACGCCCTAATATAAATAACTCCTGCATCCACTCTGGTGGTTCAATATTATGGTGGTCAGGACAACCTGAAAAAAGCACTGTAGTTGCTGCCACATAAGCACAAAATAGGGCAAAAGCTTCCAACCCATCTAACCCAGCAATCATACATAACTCCTTTTACCCGAGTTCTTTACTCTGGGATATGCCAGTTTAATCTATCCATAAATGGCTCTTTTCGGCTAAAGTCAAATTTATCATATCGCTGACGATAAAATCCTTTCGATGGAAACCAGATAACATCGGTATATTCTATAAACAGCATAACATATTCTGGAGAAATTCCAGCTGGAAAATATTCACCACGGTAAATTCCCTGCTCGTTATGTATATGGGGATCTCGTTGCAATAGCGCAACTTGCTCCCTGTTTCTTAAAATAGAAATATAATTATCTCCATGAAAGAAAAATTCATATATTTCATTGTCGGAATACAAATACATTTGCGTATAATAGCGTGTAACTTTTGTTCTTCCTAAATATTCAGTGTTTTTATACAGATGAAAAGGAGGGGTAGGATAAAACATTCCCAGCGGCCGGAGCGAAAGTATTTTTCTCCAGATATTTTCTTGGCGAAGCAGAAACTCTGTGGATGTTTCTTCATTTATTACGGTTAAACGCCTTAGGAGGATATTAAATGTAATATTTGCAAATCCGCTTAA
>QXXE01000206.1 GCA_009911355.1 Clostridiaceae bacterium
CACGGCGGGGAGAGGAGGACGGCGCAGATGGCGGCAAAGAAACCGAAACGCATGACGCAGCGCGAGAAGGATGAACGGGCTGCAACTCGGAAGCGGCTGCGCGAGATGGGAATGATTCCGCCTCGCAAGGCGCTCCTGAACCGCAAGAAATTTGCGGCAGAAGTGCTGAAAGAGTACAAAAAGTGTGACTGGGTAGGATTTTCGTTCTATTTGCATCAGGCAATCGGCTGCACGGTCGATGAAAGTATGCTCAAGGCGGAGGCTGACCGGATCACCTCCGAACAGATTGGCGTCCTCAAGCTGATAAAGCTCACGCTGGAAACCAAACATTTTCATGAAGCCCTCAAGGAAGCAGGACGCAGCACATACTCGGTAAAAGAGTATTTAGAACAGGTCTATGACCCGGTTATGAAACTTTAGGAGGATTACAACATGGCAAAAACCAAGAATCAGACAGGCATCCCGGCGCAGGAGCCGGAAACCATCAAAACGGCAAATCAAACGGCTGTGATCAACGAAGCGGACGGCGAGCCGATCTTCCACGCGGACGAGGAAGCGGGTGACAACGATGCGTAAGATCAAGGTTTGCCTGGACGCGGGGCACATCGGCCCCACCTACAACCAGAGCCCCGTTGTCAAAAGCTACTACGAAAGCGCGATGGCCTGGGCGCTGCACCTCAAACTAAAAGCGGCGCTCGAAAAGCGCGGCTTCGAGGTGAACACCACCCGCGCTGCGATCGACGCCCCGATGGAAGTCTACGCGCGCGGCGCGGCGGCAAAGGGCTGCGACGTGTTCCTGTCCCTGCACTCCAACGCCTGCGGCACGGAAAGCGTCGATTACCCGGTCGTATACCGCGCCTACGACAACAAGGAGGGCGCGGACGCGCTCGCACTCAAGCTTGCGCAGAAGATCGGGCAGCTGATGGGCACGCGGCAGGCGGGCCGCACCGCAACCCGCAAAAACAGCGCGGGCGGCGAGTATTACGGCGTGCTGCGGGGCGCGCGGGCGGTGGGCGTGCCGGTCTATCTGCTGCTCGAGCACAGCTTCCATACGAACGCCGCCGCTGCAAAATGGCTGTCTATTGACGCAAATCTTGCAAAGCTGGCCGAGGCCGAAGCCGACCTTCTCGCGGCGCATTTCGGGGCCGCGCCGCAGCCCGTCACCCGCACCCTGATCATGGGCAGGGCGCAGGCGACCGCCCAGCAGATGGCGCTGTACTGCCGCAGCAAGAACGCCGCGCCGCAGCTTTCCGGCTGTACGCTGGAAATGCTGGCGCAGACCTTCCTGGAAGAAGGCGAGGCCGAGGGCGTGCGCGGCGACGTGGCGTTTGCACAAAGCCTGCACGAGACCGGTTATTTTAAATTCGGCGGCATTGTGCAGCCGCAGCAGAACAATTTCGCGGGGATCGGCGCGCTGAACGGCGGACCCGAAGGGCAGGCGGCAACCTTCCCGAGCATGTTTATCGGTGTGCGGGCGCAAATCCAGCACCTGAAAGCCTACGCCAGCACCGAGCCTTTGGCAAAGCCCTGTGTCGATCCCCGCTTTTCCCTGGTGGCACGCGGCTGCGCGCCTTATGTGGAATGGCTGGGCGCGGCAGACAACCCGGAGGGCAAGGGCTGGGCCGTCCCTGGCGGCGGCTACGGGGAAAGCGTGCTGAAAATGCTGCGCGGCGTCCTCGCACAGAGCGTCCCGCAGGAAGCGCAGCCCGCGCCCGCCGTCCCGGACTGGCAGCGGGCGGGCCTTGAAACCCTGGCCGCTGCGGGCGTGATCAACAGCCCGGATTACTGGTCGGACAGGCTTTCGCAGAATATTACAGCCGGAGAGCTGTTCGGCATCCTCGGCAACCTGGTTACGGGAACCCTGGCCTAAGCCAAAGGAGGGCGCGCCATGGACGAATTGTTAAAAGAATTAACGCCCGAAATGTTTGAAAGCGAGCTGTATCAGCTGATTGCAGAGACGATCGGCGCGGAAGGCTTCTATAAACTGGCAAAGGCGATTGGCGGGCTGACTGTGTATATCCCGCTGGCTGACAGCGTAATCCGCCCTGTCCGTGACGCGCATATTAAAGCGGAATTCAACGGCTGCAACCATCTCGCGCTGGCTGAAAAGTATGAAGTAACCGAGCGCCGGGTACGGCAGCTGTGCGGCGACGGCTTCCTGGAAGGGCAAATGAACCTTTTTGAAACAGGAGGAGAAAAAACTAAAGTCTAGGAAATGTTTCCATAGGACATTTCCGGAAAGCCCCTGTAAGATAAGAGTACAAGCTAAGCTTGTACTCTTCATTTTTGCTTTTTAAGGAGGCAGATCACATGGATATTGCAGCGATTCAGGAAGCGTTTGGCGCTTTTTTGCTCCATATCGCGCTTGCGGTGCTGTCGCTTGGCGGGGCGTATGCGGCCTACTACATCCGGCTCGCGGCGGAAAAGGCCAGGGTGCAGACCGCGCGCCTTCGGGATGGATCGGCCCGCGCGGTGCTCGACGCCGCGCTGGACGACGTGCAGCGGCTGGCGGAGCTGTCGGTCGGGGCAATGGAACAGACGACGGCGAAGTGCCTGCGGGAGCAGGTCAAACA
>QXXE01000207.1 GCA_009911355.1 Clostridiaceae bacterium
CTAACAGCTTTGGCAACAATGCGGAAAAAGACACGGTTGGCTGCCGTGCCTCTCACCGTAATTCTTATTGTAATAGGGAGGTGACATACACACGATCCCATTTTGTTCCAGAGAGTACTTCTGGAAGCTTACCTTTTGTAAATCTCACATAGTCATGAAGGATATTCTTGTGGAAGAAGGATATCTTCATCAAGCCAAGCGGTGGTTGTTTACATTTGTAATCAGGTTCAATAAGTAAAATATTTGACATGTTATTCACCTAAAATTGCCTTGCATTTCGTGTTTAGTATATATAAATAATACCTTGCACGAGTGATAGCAACATATTCCTTTCTCTTATCAATGGTCGAGGACGGAATATCAGTAAACTCATGGGCCAAATAGATTACTACATCGGATTCCAGACCTTTGAATTTTTCTGCCGTCTTAAAGCATATTTCATTTTCCGCAACATCCTTGTAATGCTTAAATACAAGGTTATATGCGCCAATACGCTGTTCTCCTGTGAGGATAGAATTTCCATAAGGCACATCTGAGACGATAACAATAGATTCTGCCGGAACGAACTCCTTCTGAACAAGACGATTGACAATCAAACTAAGTGCCTTTACTGCTTGCGAGGGCTTGTTATAGTTATGTATCTCAGGATGAACACCCACGATACTATTAGCTACTGTATCATATCCCAAGTTAGTGCGTTCAACTGCACATTGATATATACTGCCAGTATTGCGGATATTGTATCTGAGAACATAGGGCGGAGCATCGATAGCGAAAGCATTCTCGAAGTCCATCTCAAAGACATTCTGATTTTTGTCGTAAAACACATAGAGCGATGATTTGCTATCATTTATCAGCAAGCTACGGATAGCCAATCCCATATCAATGTCAAAGTCTTGAGCTTCATCTACGACTATTGAATCGTATTTTGCGTCATTGGGGACATCATCCATGTACTCGAAGCAGCACTTATTCCCGTTTGAGTTTACTGGTAGAGTCTCATATTGCTCACCTAAAAGGCTTTGCATTAGTTCTGCATATGTGTAAACATCAATCTTTGAATAATGTACTACTTTTGATTTGACAAAGGCAGCCAATTCCTCGTTGCAACAAGTAAATAACACTCTTTTTTCATCGAGTGTATCTCGAACAGCTTTTTTGATACCAATAAAGGTTTTTCCTGTTCCAGCACCACCGACAATTTGTACTTGCCTATAGTTATGCAGACAATCCAAAATGGAATCTTGCACAAAGTCAATTTTGGAGAACTCTTTCTCCCTGATCGGAATAAGCGCACCTGCGGCAGCAGACATGGATATCTGTTTATTTATTGCAGTTAAAAATCGAGTGCGCTGTTCTGCGGAGAATGGAATGGTAATGTTCCGCTTGTTCTTCCAATAGTGGAAAATCTGATTGATTTTCTCCCTCAAAGAAGACATATCGTTCAGGTCGATTGTAGTTTCCGGTGGTGCATCTTGAGCTAACTGAGAGCCGATAGCGTATCTTGGAAAAGCTACAGCAAAGCCATATACGCCATTATAATTTTGATTAAATTCAGAAACAAAATAGTTTCTAAAGTGCCTCATGCTTTTTTCTGCTTGCTCGTAGGGACTGCATTTCAATTCACGGCTACTGGAATTGCTTGGACTATAATCCTCTATAAGTGTCCATTTACCATCATTGACAGTGATCCCAGTTCCGCCCTTCACTTCTATAGTAATAAACCCAAAAGACGGATCGAAAATCAGAAAATCGCTTTCGCTGTCGATTCTCTTGTTTTCAACGGTTTCAAACCAGCGAACAGAATAGAAAACCTGATACTTGTCTGGAAGTTGCTCCTTCAAAACATAATACAGATCTTTTTCTGTTGGCGTATAATTGTAGTTTTCGATATCCACCGGGTGCATCACTGCCATAATTTATTCCTCCCAAAAGCCTGTTGTCTTCCGCTGCGTCTCTCGGTTTACATGACCAACGACTAAGACTCTGTCTAAATCCTTATTAAAGTGTTGGCATGAGACTTCATTGACAAACAAACATCCCGTACAGGCTTTTTGTCGTTCAATACAAATAGGGTCAAATATACATTTCTGTGCGTTTGAGTATGCCTTGTTCATCCACTTATCGAAATAAGCCTCAAATGTATTGAACAAAGAACCTAGATTAAAACCTTGCGAGTTCTGACAGTAAATCAAAACAGCAGGAATACCGGGGAAAATGTATTCTGACAAAGAATCCTTGCCCAAACCACCAATATCAGCAGCAGCTCTGATTAAGAGATGCGACAATGAATGGATTAGCCGATAAACATAATGGGTTTCCTTGCTTGCCGTTTCATCTATTGTTGAAAATGGATGAATAAGGCTGGGTTTAATGTTGTTAAGAAACCAGATCTTGATATCTTCCTCTGAGTCGAGATCCGGGGCTTCACCTTCATTGATAACTTCATTAACAACCTGAATTCCCGGTAAAGATTTACCCTACAAGAAATATGGGAGAAGAGGACGAAAAAAGTGGGGAAGAGGCAG
>QXXE01000208.1 GCA_009911355.1 Clostridiaceae bacterium
TCGATGAGTCTTTTTTGGATAAAATTGTCTGTTCTGCTTTCTGTTCATGATTTGTTTACTCATTCAAATACCCTGGCTGTCACCAAATCATAACTATACTTTTCCGGGAAAGTGTGGTATGATAATAACCGTATATGGCCTGCCGCACCAGCGGGAGCCATACCCATATACCGGACTATGGAGGAAGACCAATGAAAATCATCAATGAAAAAGGGAAGCTGTTCGGGCTTATCAATATCGTCGACCTTTTGGCGCTGCTTGCCGCCGTCGCTGTCGTGTGCGGCATCGGCTGGAAGCTGCTTGCGCCGCAGGTCGCCGAAGCCGTTTCGCCCACCGTTACCCTTACGGCAACGATGCGCGTGCGCGGCGCAACCCCGTTCCTCGTGGAAGAGGTGCTGGCGAGCGAGCAGGTCGGAAAGAAGCTGGTTTCCGGCAATTCCTACGTGGATGCGGAGATTACCGATATGTGGATCGAGGACTATGTGGTGCAGGTACAGTGCGCCGACGGCCGGATTGTCAATTCGACCGACCCGGTCAAAAAGGACATCGTGTTCCTGGTGGAGACCCGCGTAACAAAAGATACCCCCTCGCCCAAGATCGGCACCCAGGAGGTGCGCATGGGCCGCACCTTCATCCTCAAAACCAACGATTTTGAGAACACCTGCAACATTGATTCGGTTGTGATCAGCGAATGATCAAGACGATTTTGGAAAACAGCGTGCTCTGGCGCGCGCTGTGCAGGATGGCGGAATGGTACCGTCAGGGCGCGATCGCGGCATTTTTCCGCGCGTTCCGCGAAGCTTACCCTTCATCCAGATACCGCAGGCTGTGGCGGGCGTTTTGCAGCGCGCCGCTGCCGACGGCGTACACCTCGGCTTATACGCGTGCCGCTGCCGCGTGCCGGAAATGGTTTGAAAAATGGGGCGCGTGGATCCGGGAAAGCCTTGTATACCGGGGCTGCATTGCGGTCTGGAAACCGGTTTCCCGCTTTTTCGGCGGGGGGCTCATCGGGTCGGCGTGCCGGTTCCTCGGGCTGCGGGGGCTGCTGCTCATCGGGCTTGCGATGTACCTGCCGATCGACTATTTCCTCCGGTCGGTGGTGCAGATCGGGTTCCTGGCTTCGGGCTGGGACGAAGGTTTTTTGCTGCTGTGCGTGTGCTATCTGATCTGGCATACCGCGATGGGGCGCGCCCCGATCGGTTCGCGGGTCACCCCGGTCGAGGGCTACCTGTGGCTGTTTATCGGCGTGGGCTTTTTCCTGATGTGCGCGGTATCCCCGATCATGTCTATCGCCATCGACGGCCTGCGCGCCGAGGTGCAGTACCTGCTGTGGTTCTTCATTGCCGTGCGGCTGATCGAGGACGACCGTGATTTCGGCATTTTCTACGGCGCGATGGTGGTGCTGGGCGCCTGCGTTGCGCTGCACGGCGTCTACCAGTATATCGCGGCCGTGCCCATCCCGGATTCATGGACTTCCGCAACCGAACAGGGGGTGCGCACGCGCGTCTTTTCCATCACGGGGAGCCCCAATATCTGCGGCGCGTTGCTGGTGCTGATCGCGCCGCTTGCGGCAGGGATCGCATATTACTGTAAAAAAACGTGGGCCAAGGTTCTGGCAATCTGCCTGACCGGGCTGATGTGCCTTTCGATCCTGTTCACCTTCTCGAAGGGCGCATGGGGCGGGCTGGTTGTCGCGATTATTGTCTTTGCCTGCTTCCTTGACCGGCGGCTGCTGATCCTGCTGTGCGGCGGCGCGGCAGGGGCAGTGCTTGCCGTACCTTCGATTGCGAACCGCATCACTTATCTGTTTACCGCGGATTATGTCGAAGCCAGCCAGCGGGCCGGGCGTATGGTGCGCTGGGAGACCGGGCTGCGGCTGCTGGAAGAAAACAACCCGTTGATGGGCTTTGGTTTGGGGCGCTTTGGCGGCGCAGTTGCCATGCAGAACCAGGTAATTGAGGAAAGCGAAACCTTTTCGTATTTCTACATGGACAATTACTACCTGAAAACCCTGGTGGAGATGGGCTATATTGGGCTGTTTTTCTATCTGCTGCTGCTGTTTGGGCTGGTGATCTGGTGCCTGCGGGCAATTGGCCGGACGAATCTCAGCGAGGACGACCGCACGCGCGTGCTGCCGGTTGCGCTGTTTTCGGGCATGGCGGGGGTATTGGTACACTGCTATTTCGAGAATATTTTTGAAGTGCCCTATATGATGGCGTATTTCTGGGTAATGGGTGCGGCGATCCTCTATGCGGGTTATTTCCGCAAGCGCCGCCCAAAGGGGCTGTAGCGTCCGCAGTTCCGGCTTTTGATAGCTAAAAATGTGACAAAAGGCCCGCGCAGGGATCGTTCCTGTGCGGGCCTTTTCCGCATTGGGGAAGAGCCCGCACAGCTTTGCCGGCTGGCAGGAAACCGAAATTACATCTGGATCCTGAATTCCCGGTAAAGATTTACCCTACAAGAAATATGGGAGAAGAGGACGAAAAAA
>QXXE01000209.1 GCA_009911355.1 Clostridiaceae bacterium
TTTTCTCAGTATAGCAGTTTTTTCGCCTTTTGGGTTACCCCACGTTTACAATTTGTTTACTCATTCAAATACCCTGTGGTGACAGCTGGAAAATTTCACCACGGCCTATGCGGTTGGGCGCCGCCTCGCGGAAATTCTTCTGTTGCGGCGCGTTTAATTTTCCCGCTTCCCTCACAAAATAACCCCGCGAAAGAAGGGATACAGATGCTGAAAAACGCGAGGGCAGTGCTGTGGGTGACCGCTGCGGTACTGCTGACCATGCTGCTCGGCAGCCGTTTTTATGGGTGGGAGCGGGCGGTCACGGTAACGGCGGTACACGCAGAGTGCAAGCCGATTTACAACAGTGTTACCGCAAGCGGTTCGGTGGAAGCAGCGCGGAGCTATGCCTTTTCGGCGCGGTCGGATGCGGTCGTCGGCGAGGTGTTCTGCGGTTTGGGGGAGACCGTCCATGCGGGGCAGGCGCTTTGGCGGCTGGAGCCCGCCGGCGAGGTGCGCTGGACGGCGGAGCTGCTGCAAAATGCGGTGTCCGTGCTCACGGGCAGCGGGGAAAGCGAGCGCGTTGTCAGCGACGCGGAGGGCGGCGGGGTGCTGGTCTGCGCGCCTGCGGATTGTACCCTGCTGGCAGTCCCTTCGGAGGGCCAGCCTGCCCCGGCGGGGCTCCCCTATGCGCAGGCTGCGGAGCTCGGTTCGCTGCGGCTGCGGGTAGATATCGCCGAGTCGTTCGTTGCCGACGTTCAGGCGGGGCAAAGCGCGAATATTACGGTCCAGGCGACGGGCGGGCGCTATGCGGGGCGTGTGCAGTCGGTGGCGCCGGTTGCGCGGCAGGCGGTCAGCCTGACCGGGACGGCGGGCGCGGTGACGGTTTCGGCGCTGCTCTCGGTCGAGGGCGCGGATGGGGCGCTCCGCCCGGGCTACAGCGCGACGGCGAAGATTTTTGTGGATGAAAAGCCGTCGGCGGTCGTGCTGCCCTACGAGGCCATCCGGCAGGAGGGCGAAAGCGAATATGTGTATGTGATCGGCGGGGACGGACGTGCGCACCGGCGCGCTGTGCAGACCGGGTACGCGCTGAGCAGCGCCGTCGAGGTCGAAAGCGGCGTAGCGGCGGGGGAAGCGGTTGTGACCGGCAACCCGGACGGGCTGTGTGACGGCGTGCTGGTGGAGGTTTCCCCATGAGCCGTCGGGACTGCCTGCGCCTGGCGCTGCGGCAGGCGCGGGGGACGCTGCTGCGGTCGGCGATCTGCGTCGCGTCGGTGGCGGTTGGGGTATGCGCGATGCTCCTGATCGTCTGCACGGTTGCATTTGGGCGCGCGCAGGTGCGCGAGGGGCTGGACGCGCTCGGCGTTAGTGGCTTGACGGTTTATTTGGAAAAACCGGGCAGCGGGGCGGTTTTCTCCGCTGCGCAGGCGGATGCGCTGGAGGAAAATCTGCCGGTTGTCGCGCGGGCGATGGCGATCAAGGCGGGCAGCGGGCAGTTCCGCACGGGGCACGAGCAGGGTGCGGCGGTATTTTTCGGGGTTGACGAGCGGCTGGGCGAGGTCATGAAGCTTGGGCTTCTGCACGGTTCGCTGTTCCGGGCGCGGCAGATTGACAATGCGGAACGGGTTGCGGTGATTGACGCTTCGCTGGCGCAGCGGCTGTTCCGGCGGGACAACGTGGTGGGGAAGGAGCTCCGGCTGGTGATCGGCGGGGAAGAACAGCCTTACAAGATTATCGGGGTAATTTCTTCGCAGGCTTCTTTGCTGTCGGGGATCGCGGGGCCGTTCATGCCGAATATGGTATATGTGCCGTACACCTGCCTGGCCACAGACGCGGGGCAGGCCGACCAGATTTTCATACAGTGCATTGCAAACGCTGACTTGGACGCGGCGGGGGCGCAGGTAGAGCGGTTTCTTTGCGAGCGCCAGCAGGTTGGGGGCGAGATCGCGGTCAAAAGCCTGAGCGGGGCGCTTGACACGGCGGATGAACTGGTCGGCCTGGTAACGCTTGCATTTTTCTCGATTGCGGCGATTGCTTTTGTAATCGCGATGCTGGGGGTATGTGGGAGCCTGTTGGCGGCGGCAGATGAGCGCAGGCCGGATATTGGGATATTTCTGGCGATTGGGGCGCGCCGCAAAGATATCATACGTATTTTCCTGTATCAGTCGATGTCCCTTTGCTTGCTGGGTGGGCTGTTGGGCAGTGGGGCGGGCTGCGCGCTGCTTTGGGCGCTGGCACAGAGGCTTCCATTGCTTGCGTCAATTCCACTCTGGCAGGCGGCGGTGGCTTTCCCGGCTGCGGCGGGGCTGGGCGGGACGGTTTGCGGGCTTCTGCCGGCGCTGCGCGCTTCGCGCCTTGACCCCATCGAAGTCATGTAAGCCCTGTGACTGCACCCCGCGCCTGCGCGGCGGGCGGCGGGGCTCTGCCCCTGCACCCCGCGCCTGCGCGGCGGGCGGCGGGGCTC
>QXXE01000210.1 GCA_009911355.1 Clostridiaceae bacterium
TCACGGATGTTGGAAATATAAAGCGTGTCCGAACCATACTCGTCCTTTGTGATGGTGATATAGCCAGTGGTGGCCATGTTCATGATCTGAGTAGCGTTCTCTTTAGCTTCTCTGAGAATCGCATGGGCTTTGGGAAGTCCTTCGATCTTTTGTAGAATAGCCGCGCTGATCTGATTGTTTGCGCTGGTCAAGCTGGTTTTCACCGTGTCGCCCAATTTGAACACCGTCTGATCCGGATTGTCCAAAGGGATTTCCAGCTTTTTAACAGGGAACAGTCGGTCAAGCCCGTGCGGACGAGAGATTATCCGGATTTCATCAAGCAGCTTCACAGCTTCGACATTTACATCCAAATAGTGTAAATCCAGTGCGCTTAATTCCAGTTCCATGTTATCAAACTGTAGGTCTGCCAGATAGGCTTTTGCTTTTTCCAAGAGAACCGCAGGATCAGACACGTCGTCCCAGGAAACCATCTTCTCAATCCAGCCATACGTGTCAACGGCTTCATCCGACTGGACGTACATGCTGCCGTCGTTGACGCTCTCGACGGTCAGATAGGCGTCAAGCGATTCAATAGGGCTATTCGCGAGACGGTTCCCCAGCGGGACGATTGCGGTTGCGAATTCGGAGGAATCCCACTTCCGCGTGAAATCGATCAGGTTAGAACCGAATTGAATGACTTGGCTGCATGTGTCGGGATACTCTGCTAAATAATCCAGGTAACGTACCCCGTCTACTTTGCGCACCCGGAGATGGCCGCTATACCGTTCAATCAGAGCGTTTAGCAATGCCATCGTTTTTTCATGGTTCGTCAAACGGGTTGGAAAATCGTCATCATAAACTGTCACCGCCCCAATTGCAAACTGGCGATTCGCCGGGACTTTAGAATTATGGACAGTGATCAACGCTTCGAGATAACCTCTGACCGTGAGCCCCGGATACTCGGCTGGCGGCTGGGTGCTGTCGTTGAAAAACGCGAGTTCCCCTTCACAGTAAAGCTCGCGGTTGTTCCAGAAATCCTTGTTTTCCGTCAAAGCCCGCCCCGCCCAGATTTCTTTACCGCCCTTGCATACGGAAATATCGGTAACCATACGCATGATGGAACGATATCCAAGATTCGACGGGGGAAGCTTCATGGAAAGTGATCCTGCACTGTTGTCCTCCAATACCAGCTTGGGGCTCACAACTTTCATGTTGTCGAGAGCAAAAATATCGTTATAGATGCAAACGCCGTCAGCGTAAATGGAATACATCCTAGTCATAACCTCCCTTGCCGGAAATCTATGGATACTACTCCTTCGCCGGAATCGCACCATAAATATATCTCAGCCCCCTGATTTCCAAAGAATACAAATTCCGGAATCAGGGTTGTGCCATCGGGCAGCAACTTTGTGAGATCGATTCCAAGCGAAGGATTGACAAACTGAATTTTTACGCCGCGGCCGTCGCTGCTGGATACCAGGAACCGAGGGCATACAGGAGCTCTTCCGAAGAGGATACCATCAAACAAATGCTCCGTTTTATTCGTCGTAACGGAAATATCCCGGAACAACGCTGAACGAATAATCCCATTTTGAAAATTGAACGGGTCCCAAAGCCAATCGTCAACCGATGACAGCAGCGACCACTTGTAAGGACCGACGTTGTAATCGATCACAATGCGCGACCAGTCCTTTTCCGATTTCCAAGCGTTTACAGTGAAGCGGCCCTCATAGAAATACTCTGGGTCGTCTTCCAGCACCGCCCGCAAGGTCTGCCCATGCAGATAATCCATAATATCGGAATAGGCGGTTTGCCAGGGCTTGAAATCGTTCATGACGACGAATTCAATGGAGCCTGTCCGGTTCTGATAAATCGGATAGCCCGTCAGGGACTGCGACAAGTCAATTACGCCGTCCCCACCGGGGATATCCAGTGTTTTTACCTTTTGGGCGGGCGGGTTGAATACGGGACGGGAAGCGGGAACCAACCGCCAGTCATCCCATGTATTTTTGTCTCCAAATGTTATGGAATGGTACACGTTAATTTCCCCTTCCTTTATACGCGGCGATCTGACCCAGCGCAGCGTCCATTGGTTTAGCAAGCTCGCCGACCAACGCGCCAGTGTTCAGCACGATCTGCATCCGCTCAATCTTATCGGCCAGCACGGACATATCCCCGCGCAACGATCGAAGCTCGGAAATTACCCCGTGATTGTCAACGCTGACTTCCATCCTCCCACGGCTGGCATCGGCACTAAACGCCGCACTTGCCTGTCCTGCGAGTGCCAAAGTCCACCGCGGACCGAGCATGCTGCCAAGTGCCTGCGCCCCACTCGCAACGTTTGATAAATCGAGAACCGGGCGGATTACGGGCTCTTCATCAATCCCATTCGCAACAATATCCGAAACGGTTTGAAGCGCATTTGACAGGCCAGACTTTGCCGACTCCGC
>QXXE01000211.1 GCA_009911355.1 Clostridiaceae bacterium
CGGAAACTGGAAATAATCCAGCATTAATTGCCTTATTTTTTAGCCACAAATGTTACAAAAATGCTTGACCACTACACCGAGGAAGTTTTTGAAAAGGCACAGGAGATTTTAAGGCGTCGGGCCAAACCAAGGCGGTTAAATTCAGACGGCAAGCGTGAAAAATTCAGCCGCAAATATGCGTTTAGCTGTATGCTGGAATGCGGCTTTTGCGGCGGAACACTGACACGACGAAGCTGGCACAGCGGTTCACAGTACAATAAGGTTATTTGGCAATGTGTCACCAGCACTAAAAAGGGTAAAAAATTCTGTCCTGACAGCAAGGGAATAGCCGAGGAAACGATAGAGCAGGCATTTGTGGAGTCGTACAGGCTTCTTTGCCAGAACAACAAAGATGTTTTGGACGAGTTTATTGCCAGAACGGAAGAAACCTTGTCTGAAAACAATGCTGGCAAGCAGTTGGTAAAAATTGAAAAGGATATCCGGACGCTGGAAGCAAAGCGGGCGAAGCTGGTCGATATGCGTTTGGAAGAAGTGCTGGACAAGGAAACTTATGAAAGCAAATATCTTGATCTGACAGGCCAAATCGAACAGCTTCAAGCCCAGCGCCGCGATTTGCAGGAAGCGGCGGAAACCGAGAACACCATGAAAAAACGCATTGCGGAGTTCAGAAAAACGCTGGAACAAAACAATGTTCTGGAAGAATTTGACCGCTATATTTTTGAAAGCATAGTTGAAAAAGTGATCGTTGGGGGGTATGATGAAGAAGGCCGCAAAGACCCGGCCAAGCTGATATTCATTTACAAGACAGGTTTCCAAAGTCACATGGACGGAGCAAACTTTAAGCCGCCCCGCAAGAACAGCAAATCCGCAAAGCAGGCTGCCGGTTTGTGTTCCCATCCTACCGACAAGGTTGAAACAACGTGTTCCCATCATAGCGATGACACATGTGGAGACGGTTGCCCTTTTGTCCCGGCAAAAACCAGATGGCATCGTATAGAGAGCCACCTGGATCTTAATGGGCTGAACGCTACTGCCGCCCTGCCTGTTACCGCGCTATTCCCCCGACGGGAAAGCCCCGCTGCCAAAGGGTTAATAGTGACAAGTAACTATTTGCCGCAGAGGGCGGCGTGACCGAGTGTCACGCCGTCTTTCTGCGTCCATAGGTAGTTTGCGTAATTACAGGTTCGCTGATTTCCGGTACTTCTACTTCCTCCAGGAAGTTGAAAACGATTTTGACCTTCTGCGTCCGCTTGCCGCTGGACTTGTCCGGGGCGTAGACGATGATCTGCTTGACGAACTCGTTCACAATGGTCGGCGTCAGCTCCGGGATGTCCACATACTTTTCCAGCAGGGCGAGGAACTGGTCAACATTGTCCTCCATTTCCTCGCGGGTCGCCACCCAGTCCTCAAGACCGATGACCTCATTGTTGAGCGCGGCCTGCTCCGCTTCGTAGCCCTCCAGCATCTTCTGGTAACGCTCCTGGCTCAGATCACCGAGTACCATGTCCTCATAGATACGGGTGATGAGCTTGTCGATGTCCGCCAGACGCTTCTTCGCTTTCTCCAGCCGCCGCTTGTCCTCTCGGATGGACTTCTCCTGTTCCTCCCTCTGGCACATCAGCCAGTCCTCTTGAAAGCCCTCCACATCGGCCCGGATATACTCCGTCACGGCCCGAATACGTTCCAGCACCACATCCCGCAGAACGTCCTCCCGGATATAGTGCGCCGAACAGGTTCCACGTCCGCTCTTGTACTTGGCGCAGACGTAGTGGTCCTGCTTGCCGTCAAAGTTCTTACAGGTGGCGAAGTGGAGTTTACTTCCGCAGTCGGCGCAGACCACCAGACCAGAGAACAGGCCCTGCCGCTCTGCCTTGGTCATGCGTCGTTTGTGCTGGCGAAGCTCCTGCACCCTGTCCCACTGCTCCTGCGTGATAATGGCTTCCTGTGTGTCGGGCAGGATGAACATATCTTCCGGGGCGTTGGGGATGCGCTTCTTGAGTTTATAGGACTTGGAGTAGGTTTTGAAATTGCAGACGCAGCCAGTGTACTCCATCCGTTCCAGGATACCGGCAACAGACTGTTCCACCCAGTGGCAGGGACGCTCCGGCATGGGCTTGCCCTTGCGCTGGGCGTAGAGGGCCTTGGTAGTCAGCACACCATCCGCTTCCAGAATTCGGGCAATCTGGCTCGGCCCCTTTCCGGCAATCGCCAGGTCAAAGATAAGCTTGACAACCGGGGCGGCATCCTCGTCCAGAATCCAGTGGTCTTTGTCCTGCGGGTCGGCGCGGTAGCCGTAGGGCGGACCGCCCAAGTGCTTGCCATTGGTTCCCTTTGCTTTCATATTACTTTCGAGAAAAAAACTAGGAAAAGCGGAGCAACTATGGTATAATAGGTTGTATGGAATATATAGACTTGA
>QXXE01000212.1 GCA_009911355.1 Clostridiaceae bacterium
CTATGAATCTCTGGATGCTGCTTAGGCATTGATATCCTTGTAAAAAAAGTGTCAACCAATATTGACAATATCACAATCTTACGGAAGATTGCATTGCTTGCCAGTAGTTTATCCTCATTTATTGACATACTTTTGTTGACAACGCCACCCAACTTGTGTATAATGTACTTGTGCAATAAGCACACTATAAAACAAAGGAGGGACGTAGTGGAAATTATCATAAGTAGCAATACCAGCAAGCCAATCTATGAGCAAATAACTTCGCAGATAAAAGCCATGATTATGAGTGGTGAACTGAAAACTGGCGACCCGATTCCCTCTATGCGGGCACTGGCAAAATCCATTCATGTGAGTGTCATTACCGTCCAAAAGGCGTATGAAGATTTGCAGCGGGATGGGTTTATAGAAACAACAGTTGGTCGAGGCAGTTTTGTGTCGGCACAGAACAAAGACTTTTATCAAGAAGAACAGCAGAGATTGGCTGAAGAACATTTGCAGGAAGCGGCTGATATTGGCCGAACAAGTGGAATATCGTTAGAAAAATTGGTTGAATTACTGACGATGTTTTATCAAGAGGAGGATTAACTATGGACTCTATTTTGCAGGTTAATAACCTAACAAAACAATACGATGGCTTCAAATTAGATCATGTTTCGTTTTCGGTTCCAAAAGGAGCAATTATGGGGTTGATTGGTGAAAATGGAGCTGGAAAAAGTACGACTATCAATGCCATTCTTGATTTAATCCATAAGGACGAGGGAACTGTCACTTTTTGGGGGCAGGAGTTATCGGGATCGAAACAGCTCAAAGAGGATATTGGAGTGGTGTTCGATGGAATTAACTTCTATGAAACTCTCACCCCTGCCAAAGTCGGAAAAATCGGTAGAACGGCCTACAAACAGTGGGATGCACATTTATATCAGGAATATCTGAAACGCTTTCAGCTCCCGTTGGATAAAGAAATCAAAACTTTATCCAAAGGTATGAAAATGAAGCTGTGCATTGCCTTCGCACTCTCACATAAACCGAAGATGCTTATTTTAGATGAAGCCACCAGTGGACTTGATCCTGTAATGCGGGATGATATTCTTGAGGTGTTCCTCGACTTTGTGCAGGATGAAACACATTCTATTTTGATGTCCTCGCATATCACAACGGATTTAGAAAAAGTTGCAGACTATATTACTTTTATTCATCAAGGAAAAGTCCTTTTCTGCAAAACGAAAGATGAACTCCGTTATAACTACGGTATTATTCGCTGTGGGGCAGCTCTGTTCGATCAGTTGGACAAAGACGAAATTCTGGCCTACCGTAAAGACGATTACCAATGGAATGTTCTGGTAGCTGATAAGGAAAAGGCCAAAAGAAAATATAAAAATGCCGTAGTGGATGATGCAACGATTGATGATATTCTGCTGCTGTATGTGAAAGGAGGTCAAGCTAAATGAAAAGCCTTGTTTTGAAAGATTTATTGAATATCGGTCATAATGCCAAATCTATGTTGTTCATCCTTTTGGTTTTTGCTATTGCCCTTATCCCGTTTTCTGGTGTTGAAGGTTATATCTTCGTGTGCGCCATTCTGTGTAGCATGATGATTGTAACAACTTTCTCTTTTGACGATAATTCTAAGTGGACACGATATGCCATGATTATGCCAGTTTCCAAGAAAGAATTGGTGGGCGGAAAATTTATTGTACTGGCTATCTTCTGCGCTGTTGGCAGCCTCTTTGGACTGGTTGTTGGTTCTATCGGCGGCCTTATCTCAAATAAAATCACGCTTGACCTTATAGGGATTGGAGAACTTTTATTTTTGACCTTGATTTCATGGGTAATTGCTCTGATTTTTGGTAGTATGTCAATTCCTCTTGTATTCAAGTTTGGGGCAGAAAGAGGCCGCGTCCTGCTGTTGGTATCTTTCCTTATTCCGGCAGGGATTTGTTTTGGAGTATATCAGCTTCTTGCTACATTAGGAGTTGCGCTGACCGATCAGCTTGTGTTTATTCTTCTCTGTTGCTCTCCGCTTTTGGCATTAGCGTGGTGCTATGTGATGTATCAAATCAGTTATCGTATTTTTGCAAAGCAAGAAATTTGATTTTTTTGAATAGTTAGGAGGTATCTATATGGAAAATAAGAGATTTGAAATTACCGAAACCGCTGGAAGTGTAAAGGGGTTTTATGTGGTGGTAGATAAAGAAACCGGTGTCAATTATCTTGTTGCAAAGTTTGGTGCGGGTGCTGGTATCTGTCCTTTAATTGATAAAGATGGAATGATATTGTCAATGCGAATCAAGGGTTGAAAATCGCAAAACAATCCGCTTTGCTCGGTATGCTCGCCGATTTGGTCGGATATATATCACCATAATTTGTGCAGTCTGCTGAAGTGTATCTGGCTATTCCG
>QXXE01000213.1 GCA_009911355.1 Clostridiaceae bacterium
ATGATTACCCGCGTCTCACCGTCCAGGCTTTTCAAGTAGTCTGCCAGCTCCTTGAGTTCACTGCCGGTGTGACACACAGTAAACGGTTTTGCCACCACCTCGCCCAGAGGCCGCATAACCGATACCATGCTCTTCCCCTTGGAAACATCAATCCCCGCTGCGTTCATAGTTCAACACTCCTATCAGATCATGATTTGGCGACCAGCCCTTCCATCATTGCCGATTCAATCTATTTGTTGACACGGACGCACCAGGTCGGAGTAGCGGCTCCAACGAGGCGGCTCAACCTGCATAAATCGAACGCTGCGAATGAGAGGCTGGCTGACGGACTTTTCCCCGGACGTGTTAGTCCTTGGAGGAATACATCAGGCCAATACTCTCTCATTCTATCAGCTTTGGCAACAATGCGGAAAAAGACACAGCTGGCTGCCGTGCCTCTTACCGTAATTCTTATTGTAATAGGAGGAATGACTTACATGGACAAATCGCCAGAGAAACAGAAAGTGGAAAAGAAAATCGGCCAGTTGCAGAACCGACAGACGATTTTGCTGAACCGCAAGCGGAGTGAGGAACACCGGGCCAGGACTCACCGGCTGATCGGACGCGGCGCACTATTGGAGGCTGTTTTTCCCGCTGTCGTGGAAATGGAGGGCGAGGATGCCAAGGCGTTTCTGATTGCCCTCTCCCGCCTGCCAGGGGCGGCGGAGCTGGCGGAAAAAGCACCCAAAAACGAGGTTGCGGAGTAATCCCCAGTCCGAATGGCGCACTTATACACCGTGGCCGGTGTCGTGCGCCCTGCCGGGGGCTATTGCGTCCTACGGACGCGATGGGGGTTGACACCCCCAAACCCCCGCACCCCCGCCAGAAAGTGACACCCACTGCGCGTCTGTCACTTTCCGGCGGGGCCAATATCCACCATCGGAAGGAGGTGCTTTTTTACGGCAATTTTTCATTGTCCTATACAAATCATCCAGCGGAGCCAGGGCAAGTCCGCTGTGGCCGCTGCCGCATATCGGAGCGGCGAAAAGCTGGTGAACGAGTGGGACGGCTTGACCCATGACTACACCCGCAAAGGCGGCGTTGTCCATGTTGAAATCATGTTGCCCTCTCACGCCCCGCCGGAGTTTCAAGACCGCTCCACCCTCTGGAACAGCGTGGAGCAAATCGAGAAATCCAGCACCGCCCAGCTTGCCAGGGAAATTGAAGTGGCCTTGCCGATTGAGTTGTCCAGGGCGGAGCAGCTTGCCCTTGTCCGCTCTTTCGTGAAAGGCAATTTTGTTGACGCTGGAATGTGCGCCGACTTTGCCATCCACGACAAGGGAACCGGCAATCCTCATGCCCATATTATGCTGACAATTCGGCCCATAAAAGAAAATGGGAAATGGGGGGCGAAGTGCCGCAAGGTGTACGATCTGGACGGCCAAGGCCGGCGCATCCCGGACGGCAAAGGCGGCTGGAAAAGTCACCGGGAGGACACCACCGACTGGAACCAGAGAGGGAACGCCGAGAAGTGGAGAGCGGCGTGGGCCGCTATACAAACCGGGCCTTAGAAGCTGCTGGCAGGCCGGAACGCATCGACCACCGCAGTTATAAGAGGCAGGGTGTTGACAAAATTCCAACCGTTCACATGGGGACTGCCGCCAGCCAGATGGAGCGCCGGGGCGTTGCCACCGAGAAAGGCGACATCAACCGGGAGATTGCCGCCGATAACAAGCTGCTGAAAGAAATCAAGGCCCGTATTACTCGACTTTACAACTGGAGCAAGGAGCAGGCCGACCAGCCCCAGGGCCAGGAAAGCATCAAGGATTTTCTTTTCCAGGCAAAGCAAGAAACCGCCCCGACTTCCCAATATGCCAAGGTCAGGGCGCTCAAAGCGGATGCAAATTTGTTTAACTTCCTGATGGAAAATGGCATTTCCTCTATGGAGCAACTTTATGAAAAAGTTTCCGCCATGAACAGCGGCTATTATGATTTGCGCGGCAAAATTGTAAAGGCAGAGCGCCGGTTGTCTGTGCTGAATGAGCGATTGGAAATGTGGACGCAGTATCAAAAATATAAGCCTGTCCGCCAGAAATTGGACAAGGTTGCCCCGGCCAAGCGGGAGCAATTCGCGCAGCGCCACAGCGCCGACCTTGCCCTGTTCGATGCTGCTGTTCGCTATCTGGACACGCTGAAAGCATCCGGCGAGAGCATCACCCCCAAGGCATGGAGGGCGGAGGCCGCAAAGCTGATCGCAGAAAAGGACGCTGATTATCTGAAAATGCGGGCCATGCGGGAGGACATCAAGGCGGTGGAGACATTGAAAAAGACCGCCGAGTGATGTTGTACCATTTTAGTTGACACCTCATACGCAAGGATTTAATGTATAATCAAAGAGAATTAAGGAGGCAAC